>DCIQ01000172.1:3223-4939 GCA_002317435.1 Bacteroidales bacterium UBA1722
GCTGGATCTGCTGGGCGGCCAGCTGCTGCTCAAGGCCAAGCGCCAGGGCTTCTCGGACGTGCAGATAGCCAGAGTGTGCGGCTGCACGGCGGAGGAAGTGCGCGCCGGAAGGCTCTCCGCAGGCATCACCCCGTCGGTATGCAGGATTCCGGCCCTCGCCCTGAAGGAAGGCGCCGACATAAACTACCTCTACCTCACCTACGGGACAGACAATTCCGTAATGAAGGTACAGCCTGACGGCAATAAGACCGCCATCGTGCTCGGTTCCGGTGCATACCGCATCGGCTCCTCGGTGGAATTCGACTGGTGCAGCGTAAACGCCCTCCAGACCCTCCGCCGCGAAGGTTATACTGCTGTGATGGTGAACTATAACCCCGAAACCGTCTCCACCGACTACGACCTGAGCGACCGCCTCTACTTCGATGAACTCACCGAGGAAGCGGTACGTGACATCTGTGACATAGAGCACCCCTTCGGAGTGGTGGTCAGCGTGGGCGGACAGATACCGAATAATCTGGCCTTGCCGCTGAGCCGCGCCGGCATCCACCTGCTCGGCACCACCGCCGAGGACATCGACCGCGCGGAGGACCGCAACAAGTTCTCCTCCATAGTCGATACCCTCAACATCGACCAGCCCCGCTGGAGCGAGCTCACCACCTTCGACGAGATAGACAGTTTCGTGGATGAAGTGGGATTCCCGGTATTGGTACGCCCTTCATACGTCCTCTCCGGAGCCGCCATGAATGTCTGCCACTCGAAGGAAGACCTCCGCAAGTTCCTTGAGATGGCCGTGGAAGTGTCGGAAGACCACCCCGTGGTCATAAGTTCCTTCATGACCCGCTGCAAGGAGGTGGAAGTGGATGCCGTAGCCGACGGAGGCCGCGTAATCGCCTGCGCCATATCCGAACACATCGAATTCGCAGGAGTCCACTCCGGTGACGCCACCATCGAATTCCCCGCCCAGAGGCTCTATGCCACCACCGTGGCACATATAAAGAAAATAGCCGGAGCCATCGCCGCAGAACTCCACATAACCGGCCCGTTCAACATCCAGTTCCTCGCCGGAAGCGATGAACACGGAGTATGCTACCAGAAGGTCATCGAATGTAACCTCCGTGCTTCGCGCAGCTTCCCGTTCGTATCGAAGGTATTGAAAGCCAACTTTATAGATCTGGCCACCAAGGCGATGCTCGGGATGAAGCCCGCCGCTCTGGAGACCGACCCGTTCAGTCTCGGATACGTCGGGATAAAATGCTCCCAGTTCTCCTTCTCCCGCCTGAACCAGGCTGACCCCGTGATAGGAGTCGATATGGCCTCCACCGGAGAAGTGGGCTGCATAGGTGCCGACGTGAACGAAGCCCTCCTGAAATCGATGATCTCCGTAGGACACCGCATACCTCACAAGGGAGCGGGGATACTCATCTCCTCGGGAGACGCCCACCAGAAGGTCCACATCCTCGGAGCCTGCCGTCTCCTGGCAGAAAGCGGATACATCATCTACGCCACCCGCGGCACCTGCCTCTATCTGCGGGAGAACGGCGTGGCCGCCTGTCCGGTACTCTGGCCCGATGAAGAGGGCACTTCCATCCGCGCCCTCGACCTGATAAAGAACCACGAAGTGGAACTGGTGGTGAACGTTCCGAAGAACTTCAGTTCCGGAGAACTCACCAACGGATACAAGCTCCGCCGCGCCGCCATCGACCACAACGTACCCCT
>DCIQ01000172.1:5010-6526 GCA_002317435.1 Bacteroidales bacterium UBA1722
GAGACCCTTCCGATAAAGAGCTGGGATGAATACAGATAAACGACACAGAATATGAGCACCAACAGTCTTATCACACTCGCCGGATACTCGAAGGAGAAACTCCTCTACCTGATAGAGATGGCCCGGGAATTCGAACTGCATCCGAACAGGAAGATTCTGGAGGGCCGGGTGGTGGCCACCCTGTTCTTCGAGCCCAGCACACGCACCCGCCTCAGTTTCGAGACCGCCGCGAACCGTCTCGGAGCGCGTGTCATCGGATTCGCCGATCCGAAAATCACCAGCGGCACGAAAGGGGAGATCCTCAAGGACACCATCATGATGGTATCCAACTATGCCGACGTCATAGTAATGAGACATTATCTCGAAGGGGCCGCCCTCTACGCCGGCGAGGTGTCACCTGTCCCCATAATGAACGCAGGTGACGGGGCCAACCAGCACCCCAGCCAGACGATGCTCGACCTTTACACCATCCACCAGTCCCAGGGAACTCTGGAGAATCTGAACATCTATCTGGTGGGAGACCTCAAGTACGGAAGGACTGTCCACAGCCTTCTGGCCGCGATGAGACATTTCGACCCCTGTTTCCACTTCATCGCACCGGACGAACTCGCCATGCCGGAGCCTTACAAGAAATACTGTGATGAGAACGGAATCAGGTATATAGAGCACAAGGACTTCAACGAGGAAACCATCGCCGGAGCGGACATTCTCTATATGACGCGCGTCCAGAAAGAACGTTTCAGCGACCTGATGGAGTATGAGAGAGTAAAGGATGCCTATCTTCTGAAGAAGGATATGCTCTGCAAGGCCCGCCCGAACATGAAAATCCTCCATCCCCTGCCCCGCGTGAACGAAATCGAATACAGCATCGACGACACTCAGTACGCTTATTACTTCCAGCAGGCGCGCAACGGTCTCTACGCCCGCCAGGCCCTGATATGCGACACCCTGGGCATAACCCTCGATGAGATAAAGAACGACAAGACCATAATACGATGAAACGTCAGGAACTTCACGTGGCCGCGATACAGAACGGCACCGTAATAGACCATATCCCCTCTGAGAAACTCTTCCACGTGGTACATCTCCTCCAGCTGGACCGGATGAAAAGTGCAGTGACCATAGGATATAATCTTCCGAGCACGAAGATGGGTTCCAAGGCCATAATAAAAGTGGCGGACAAGTTCTTCACCGACGACGAACTGAACCGCCTGGCGCTGGTCACCCCGAATGCTTCCCTCTGCATAATCCGGGACTACGAAGTGGTGGAGAAGAAGCAGGTGTGTCTGCCCGAGAACATAGTCGGACTGGTGAAGTGCCCGAATCCCAAGTGCATCACCAACAACGAGCCGATGTCCACCCGCTTCACGGTCACCGGCGGCGGCACATTGAAATGCCGTTATTGTAACCACGAAGAGCATCTGGAAAACATACAGCTGCTGTAGTCACGACACATCCGGCGAACCGATATGGCTGACAACTATCTTGAGAAGAAGTTCGAGCAGATGCGCTCCGG
>DCIQ01000172.1:6631-7186 GCA_002317435.1 Bacteroidales bacterium UBA1722
TCCCACATCGTCTCGCGTGCCACTCTGGAGGAAATAATCTCGGTAAACTCGCGGATTCCTTCCGCAAGGAATCGTCAGGCCCTCCGTTTCCGCCCCGTCACCGGTGAGGAAGCTTCCAAGGTGCTCCCCCACATCCGTCTCGGAGGGGCGCTCCCCGAACTCCACCTGCCCCTTCCGGGGACCGAACCGAACGCATTCATCATAATCTGCAGCACAGTCCCGGAGGACAAGTGGCTCGATATGGACATCGGCATCAGCGCCCAGAGCATGCTCCTGAAGGCGGTGGACCTCGGCCTGAACGGCATCTGCATAGGGGCGTTCGACTCAGATGCCATCTCAGCGGAGTTAGGTATTGCCGAAGGCAATAAACCCCTCCTGGTGCTGGCCGTCGGCCTGAGCGTCGAGCGCTTCCAGATCCTGCACCTCACCCCCGGGGACTCCCCCGCCTACTTCCGCGAAAACGGGGTTCACTATGTGCCGAAGCTGCAGGTGGGGGATCTTCTGATCTGAAACCGTCCCCATCGCCGGGGACGGCATTCCTGTATTTTGGGTCAA
>DCIQ01000172.1:7271-10859 GCA_002317435.1 Bacteroidales bacterium UBA1722
GCGAAAGGCCTCCGGCTGACCTGAAAGGGGAGGACCGTCAGAACTTACTTGTTCCGGCAGGTGATGAAATGAGTGGCTTTCCGGAAAACAACCGTCTGAAACTTCTGCTCAAAGACTATCCACGGGAAAAGTATTTCAAGTGGAAAATCAGACTTTTTGACATTCAGTATAATAAAAAAAAATTCTATTATTGCAGTTTATTTTTAACTACTATAATAGCGTTTCCGCCTGTATCGGCGGAACTGGTATTACAATTGTATAACTCTAATTTGCAAAATTTTATGACAAAATTTTATGTAATGTATTTTTCATTGCATTGTTTGTTCTTTTTTCGTTAGTTGGATTATCTTGTTCAAAAACCGGAACGGTTTCTCCAGAAGACTCTCAGCCTTCAAATATGCTCACAGACGATGAGATTGATGCTCTTTACATTCATCTGTCCGGAACAGAGAAGCAAGAAGACGATATCATCAATACTTCACATATGATTATGACATACCTCGACCAAAAAGGCCATCAGACGAAATCTGCTCCAAGAAAGATTTCATCAATAACAACAATAAAAAGTGCCTCTGCCAGTACGAAATCCGGGGATAAAGACAATCTTGCATATTTGGTAAATTTCGAAGACAACAAAGGATATGCTCTATTGTCCGCAGATAGAAGGGCTGATGATATTCTTGCACTCTCACCTGAAGGAAACCTCGACCTTTCCACAATCGAACAGGATTACAATGACGGGAAGATACCCGAAGCCGCTTTGTTTCTGCTTGAAAATCTGGAAAATGCCATAAACTTACAAATAGAATCAGCAGAAGAGGAATACGATAAGTTACTGCAGTCTGCAATGGAAAAAATAGACTGCGGCGAAGACACAAAAGCCAGAGTTCCGGTGATGATAGACAGGGATGATGAATTCATTGACAAAGGGCCTGCTGTCACGACAAATGTGAGTGACTGGTCGACAGTCAGTTCCGGTTCAATTGATCCAATGGTTTCTGTTGAATGGCATCAAGGGGCACCATTTAACAATTTGTGTCCCAGAAATACACAAAATGGGAAACATTCTCCTACTGGATGCGTCGCTACCGCAATCGCCCAGATAATGTCATACTGGCAATATCCTATATCGTATAACTGGAATGAGTTGAATCAATACCCGTTAATGGACACGACATACACCCCACAGACAGTTCAGAGTGAAGTTGCAAGACTTATGTTAAACATAGGGAATGGAGTACATATGAATTATGGTGACCAAAGTGCTTCATCTATATCGTATGCCCCTGAATTTTTGAGAAATAACGGATATCTGAACTCTGGAGAATATGATGACTATAGTGCAGCCAGAATGCTGCAATCATTATATTCCGGCTCTCCCGCATTGATGAGGGGTGATGATCAAAAGTCAACTACATATCTCAATATATTCGGATGGCATATCAATCTGCGAACCTCATATTCGGGAGGTCATGCTTGGGTTATTGACGGGGCTCTGAGACAAGGGCAAACTACGACGATAACGAGAGGAAATACCATAATAAGCCAAACTACCAGATACAGGACATTGTTCCATTGTAATTTCGGATGGGGCCACTTTTCCTGTAATGGATATTACGCCAGCACATCTTTTGATGCCAGTAACGGTGCCGGACCCGTGACACGGTCTTGCACTGACATCGAAGGCACCGACAAAAACTACCAATATGAATTAAAATCTGTTTATGACATACGAGCCTATTAACCCTTTTTCCTTATTTTATATGAGAAATACTCTTTATTCTTTGATCGCCCTGACTATTGCCATATTTATGGTTTCTTGTACCCGAACTGGACTGGAGGGCGAATGTGATGTCAAACTCATACCGGATAATTTGGAATTTGAAGCATCAAATTCGACAAAAGTGACTTCTCTTTATTGGAATAACAAGCCGTCTAATCTTTCCGGGCTATGGAGCATAAGTGGCACATCGATAGAAATAGACGGGGACAATCTTTACGCACGACCCATCACTCCCTATGACAGCATTGAATATCTCAAAAAGTATTATTTTGAAAAAGGTGCCAAAATCGATCCGCTCTTTGTTGATATCGATACACTGACCGTGAATCAAATAACGGGGTATTCAATCAAATGGAAATGGATAGAAATAACTATTGATAAAGTTTTCTATATCAACGTTGAAAATAATGATTCAGGAAAAGAAAGAACCGCACATATTCAATATGATATGGGGGATGCTTTCCCATACCTGACAATTTCCCAAAAAGCCGCTTCAAACTGATAAGTGTAACAAAGCACCATTCGCTTCAGGTTATGGCATCTTTCTTCTTCATCCCCAAAACAGGTGCCGAAGCTGCAGGTGGGGGATCTTCTGATCTGAAAAACCGGCTAAGCGGACATCATTTATTGTCCGCTTAGCCAGTTTTTTATTCTCAGATGGAATACCTCCCCAGATCTGTTATCCGAGTATCGGATTCCATTCCAAGCACCGGTGCAGAGGCACATATCGAAAGATAGAAATCAATCACCGAAAAGACATCCGGCCACCCGGCCATCATCTCAATGGCACAAGGCATCATAACGGAGATGCCGCTGAATGCCAGTTGGGAAAGCCCCGACAGATCCACATCCTCCACCCGGCAGCAAGGTATCCCGAAAGATCCTGCAGTCCCGCCGGAGACGGAGGCGGCCACAGGTCCGCGGACTTCCCCGGTCTTCCTGTTCAGCCATCCCGCCAGATGGCTCCGGTCATCGAAAAGCAGCTGCCGCGAACTCTCCCTGCGGGTGACCAGCAGGACAGCGGACACATTCCCCTGACTCCCGGCTGCAGCACAGGCATCCGAATAGAACCCGGCGAGGTCCACATCCGAAGCGATATCCACATTATGAATCAGGAACGGCACACCCTCGTGAAGCATACCGCCGACCTTTTTCAAAGCACCTCCGGTATCCAGCAGGCACTCCCTCTCATCTGAGAACAGAAGTTCCATCCCCGGCCAGCAGTCCCTATGCGCAAACCGCAGATACTCCTCCAGCATATCAGCCTGATGATGCAGATTCACCACCGCCTTCCTCCACCCGGCGGCATACAGACGGTCCAGCAGAGCGGAGATCATCGGCTTCCCGCCGACCGGGGCCAGCGCCTTGGGTATATGGTCGGTAAGCGGACGGAGTCTGGTCCCCATCCCCGCCGCCGGTATGAAACAGACCTTCCCGCCGTGGCTGATGCCTCCGGAATCCTCCAGATGCCACTCCCGGAAATAATTCTGCTCCCTGTGGGAGAGCCGCACCACCACTTTCTCCCCGGAAAACATCTCCACCAGATGGGCCGCCATCTTCCCTGCGCAATACACCGAACGGTGCTGTCCCCCGGTACATCCGAAACTGAACATCAGATGATCCAATCCCCTCTCGAGATACTTCCGCACATGGGCATCCGCCATCACATACGCGGCGGAAAGATACTGCTGCACCTCCCCCTTCTCCTCCAGCCACGACGCCACATCGGCATCCATCCCGGTAGAGCGCCTGAACTCGGGCACCCTCCCCGGATTCAGCATCCCCCGGCAGTCGAAAACATACCC
>DCIQ01000068.1 GCA_002317435.1 Bacteroidales bacterium UBA1722
TACTATATCGATTTCGCTTCGAAACACGGTATCGAGTATGTGATTCTCGATGAAGGATGGTCTCCCGGAGACCTCGCCGACCTGACGAAGGTGATTCCCGAGGTGGATCTCGACGAACTGCTCCGTTTCGGTGAAGAAAAAGGTGTCGGCATTATCCTGTGGGCCGGTTTCTATCCTTTCCAGAAAGATATCGAAGGCATCTGCAAATTCTATTCTGCGAAAGGTGTGAAGGGTTTCAAGGTGGACTTTATGGACAGCGACGACCAGGGTATTCCCGAATTTCTCGAGAAATGTGCCGCCGCCGGTGCGAAATATCATCTGATGATGGACTTCCACGGTATCTACAAACCTACGGGACTCAGCCGGAAATATCCTAATGTAGTGAATTATGAAGGCATCTATGGTCTGGAGCAGATGAAATGGGGAGCCAATCCCGATCAGGTGAATTATGACGTGACCGTGCCTTTCATCCGTCTCTTCGCAGGTCCTGCGGATTATACTCAGGGCGCCATGCGCAATGCAAGTTACCGTAACGTGCGTGCCGTCAGCAGCGAGGGCATGAGTCCGGGCACCCGCTGCCGCCAGTTGGCCGAGTATGTGGTATTCTTCTCTCCCCTGAACATGCTGTGCGACTCTCCTTCGAACTATATGGGTGAACCCGAATGCACCGAGTTCATCGCCGGTATCCCTACCGTTTGGGATGAGACTCTTCCTCTTCAGGGCAAGGTGGCCGAATATATAGCAGTGGCCCGCCGTGCAGGTGACGAGTGGTATGTGGGTGCCATGACCGACTGGACTGCCCGTGACATGACTCTCGACCTTTCTTTCCTCGGCGAAGGCGAATATGAGATGGTTATCTTCCGTGACGGTGTGAATGCCGACAAGGCTGCCCGTGACTACAAGAAGCTGACGGCTCCCGTTCCCGCTGACCGTCAGGTGAACATCCATCTGGCTCCCGGTGGCGGATATGCTGCACACATCGTGAAGAAATAGCCTTTCTGTCACTCAAATTCAACTGTTTCTCAACATGCGATATGCTTAGGACGAAGATTTTTTGTGCATCAGCATTGATGTTTGTCTCCATTTCCGGAGCCTTCTCACAGGAAGTGCCCGACGGTGGGGCGACTGAAAGGACTCCCTCCCATTCGGAGTTCTTTTCCTGGATAAATAATACGAATGAAGGTTCTGACGAACGTCAGACTTTCATAAATCTGGATTTTTTCCGTTATCTACACGAGAAATACGGAATGGTTCTCGATATCTATGCCTTCGATGCCGGCAACATAGACGGGTCGAAGAGATACGGAACCACCAAGTCGGCTGATTATAAGAGACATTTTCCAAACGGATTCGGCCCCTTGAGTGAATTCGCCGCCCAGGACGGTACCCGGCTGGGTATCTGGTGCGGGCCCGATGGATTCGGGGATACTGAGCAGGAGGCGCAGGATCGTTACGATATGATGACCTCCCTGGTGCGCGACCATAATTTCGGCCTTTTCAAGATGGATGCCGTATGCGGGCAGCTTCGTCCGGAGAAATATGACTGGTTCCTGAAGATGATGTCGGAAATCCGGAAGCTGTCACCTGATTTCGTTCTCCTGAATCACAGGCTGGATCTGGGTCCGGGCACCAAATATTCCACTACATATCTGCTCGGGGGAGCCGAGACCTACATAGATGTCCACATGGCCAATGATGTCACGGCCCCTCATCATAGAGTGCAGGCACTGGCCCGTGAAGTCCCTCCCACCAGACTTACAGAGGACCACGGCGTATGTCTCTCCTCGTGTCTGGACTACTGGGATGACGACCTGATTCTCCAGGCTTTCAACAGGAACCTGATTCTGGCTCCCGAGGTTTATGGAAACCCGTGGCTCCTGCGCGATGACGAATTCCCCAAGTTCGCGTTCATATATAATCTGCACAGGGATTATCGCGATATTCTGGTGGACGGCATGAGACTTCCGGAAGACAGATACGGACTGAACGCGATGAGTCGTGGTGACGGTGCCACTCAGATGATTACACTGAGGAACCTGAGCTGGTCCCCAGTGACATATCATCTGAAATTGGATGAAGAGGTGGGTCTGAAGAACGCCTCCAAAGTTCAGGTCCGGATGTACCATCCGTACATATATGATATGGGTGTTCATACATACGGTTCCGTAGTGGACGTGGAGGTGCTTCCCTTCCGCAGTTGTCTGGTGAAGGTGACCACCGCACCTGAAATTGACAATGTCACGGTAAGCGGCATCCCCTATGAGATAATCAACGACAGGGTGGGGAATACCTGCGAAGTGAAGCTCCTCGGAGAACCCGGAAGGACATATAAATATAAGGTGAAGGCCGGCGGACGGACCGGCTCGGCCACCGTTACGTTCCCGGGAGAGAAACTGACCTGCTCTCCTTTCCGTCTCGTCTCTACGATGCAGAGATGCAAGGTGCCCGAGGATATACAGTCAGTTTATTACGCCACGGTATTCGCTGCGGACAACAATGCCCTGGAGGTGCGTTGCCTGGAGCGTTCCGGCGAGACTTCCATCCCGCAGGTGAAGGCGGCGCGCGATGCATATTTCAGCCAGAAGGTGTTCGTGGAAAGAGGCATCTGGGACCGTAATCTGTTCGACGGTGATCCTTCCACTTTCTTCAATATAGCTTTCAGATGGGGGGATATGCGCATTGATGCCGAATCCCAGTTCCTGCTCGATTTCGGTGCTCCGACAGAACTTGACAAGCTGGTCATATCGACCGATACGGAGCACTCCCTTTCGCCTTTGAGGTATAATGAAGGCACTCACGTATTCGTCTCTTCGGACCTGAAGGAGTGGAAAAAGCTGATGTTCGTGACTGATGTCACCTCCGAGCTCGATATGAGCGGGGCCGGTGCGGTGCGATATCTGCGTTTCGGCCCTTGTCCGATACGTCTGGCGGAAGTGACCGGTTACAAGGACGGAAAGGAAGTGGACCGTTCGCTCTGGCGTGCCAACAATCTTTTCGATGCCTACGGAGGCGGCGTGGGTCGTGCTTCACGGGTATGGAAGTCGGAGTTCGTGCTAGACGAGATACCGGAGAATTCTTATCTGTGTGTCGCCGTGAACGGTGATCACGGCGATCAGGGTGCCTGGGCCGGATTCAAGATAGACGGAGAGTATGTGGGCTGTCCTGACCGTGCCACATCATACCGCTCGAATACCTGGGAATGCCCGGTTCGCGACAAGGACCATAATTATACCTATTACCTGCCTCTGACGCAGGATATGAAGGGAAAGAATATGGAGGCTTTCGTGATGCAGATGGACAGTCAGGATAGTGGCAGTTACATCCATCCCGAGATATATATGAGTGTATATCCGCTGCCTTTCGGGCAGAAGAAAGTGGAGATAAGGAGATGAGGCGTCGGGTGCCGGTGATTCTGACCATGTTCTTCTGCATGGCCTGCGGCTCGCGGGATGTCGCCGTCGATCCGTCAGAATGGATGACGGCACTTCCCGACGATACCCCTGCCTGCCTCATGTCCATACCGGGGGCTCACGATGCCTGTACCGCGGGGGTGGACGGAGAGTACGAATGGTTCAGGACCCAGGCCCTCGATATCCAGGGAATGTGGGATGCGGGGGTGCGGTCGTTCGATCTGCGGCCCGCCGCGAACGATTCGGTGATGGGGATTTACCACATCCTGGCATATACCCACACTACATTCGAGGAAGTTACCGGCATACTGGCGGAGAACCTGCGGAAGCATCCGGGCGAGTTCACCGTGGTGATATTCCGCCACGAGAAAGAGGGGGACACCTCCGACAACTGGGCGGAACTCATGGGAGAGCGGCTGCACGGATTGCCGCAAGGCATAGGCATGGATTTCAGGAATGACCTGACGCTCGGCGAACTTCGGGGGCATATTCTTTTTCTGGCCCGCACTGAATATGAGAACGGGCCGGTGGGGGGGTACGTCACCGTCTGGCACGACGTGTATGCCGAAGGTCCCGGTGAGGTGACTGATGCCTACGGCAATTCATATCCCCTGTACGTGCAGGACTATTATGCTCCGCAGGGACGGGAGGACAAATTGAAGGAGGTGCTGGAGATGCTCGACGGCACTGCCTGCGAGCCCGTCTGGACCGTGAATCACACATCCGCATATCTTCCTTCCGGGTATGCGGAGAACTCCATGAACGTGAATTCTGACGTGGCCGACCATATCCTTCGGATGGAGGGGAAGACAGGAATATTGGTGATGGACTTCGCAGGTGTGGACCTGTTCCACGGGGCCTTTTTGCGGGACGGCGTCCTGGATATGGCGGATTGGAATGTCGCCGGCAAGAAACTGACGGATGCCGTCATCGCACAGAATTTCAAGAAAAAACAGTAAATTTGCAAACAGCCCGTTCGAAATGCGAAATGGGATGTGGGAAAAAATAACTGATGATACAAATGAAAATTCGCAATTTGCTTTTTATTCTGACGGCGGTGCCTGCCATTCTGGCGTCGATACCCGCTTCAGCACAGGATTCGGGGGAGGGGGCTCAGTCCAAATATCGCCTTCCCTACAAGAATACATATAACAAGGAGCCACTGGTGACTGAAAACGAATTCCGCACCATGAAGCCTTGGAACCTCCAGCCCGTATCGTTCGCGGATGCCAGGAAACAGCTGCCATCTCCCGTGTGGGAAGGACATAAGACCGAAGTGGAGATGTACTGGAAGGCGTGGGAGATCGCTTGGGGTAACATCCGCCAGCCCGAGGACGAATCCGGTTTCGTCTCCCCCTATCTGGACATAGCCTATAACGGCAATATCTTCATGTGGGACATGGCGTTCATGATGATGTTCGCCCACTACGGAAACCAGGTGTTCCCCTTCGTCCATTCGATGGACAATTTCTACTCCCACCAGCATCCCGACGGATTCATCTGCCGTGAGATTCACGCTGACGGTTCCGACTGTTTCGAACGTTACGACCCCGTGAGTACGGGTCCCAATCTCCTTCCCATGGCCGAGATGAAGTTCTTCAAACAGTACGGAGACATCGACAGGCTTCATAAAATCTTTTCATCCCTGTGCGCCTACAACAAATGGCTCCAGATGAACCGCACCTGGCCGGACGGCTCCTACTGGTCCAGCGGATGGGGTACCGGGATGGACAATATGCCCAGAGTGAAATCCAAATACAATCCCATCTACAGCCACGGGCACATGACCTGGCTCGACGCCTGCCTACAGCAGTGGATGGTGGACAAGATGCTTCTCGAGATAGGCTTCTTCATAGAGCGCTGGCAGGAAATAGAGGACTTCGAGGACGAGATGAAGCATCTGAAAGAATATATAAATGAAAAGATGTGGGACGAGGAGACGGGATTCCTGTATGACCGTTATGCCGACGGAAGTCTCTGTACCACCAAGGGCATCTCCGCTTTCTGGGCGCTCCAGACCGATATTCTGGACAAGGACCGTCTGGACAGGCTGGTGGCCCATCTGGATGATACCACAGAGTTCGCAAGGCAGCACATGGTTCCCTCCATCTCCGCCGACAACCCGAAATACAATGAGCGCGGACGCTACTGGCAGGGGGGCGTATGGCCCGGAGCCAACTATATGGTGATGGACGGACTCTATAAGAAAGGGTATAAGGAGAAGGCATACAAAATAGCCTTGAATGACTATACCAATATCCTGAAGATATTCGAGGATACCGGCACGTTCTGGGAGTATTGCGCACCGGAGTTCGTGGAGCCCGGGTTTATGGCCCGCAAGAATTTCGTGGGGTGGGGAGGCCTGCCCCCCATCGCCGAATTCATAGAATTCATCCTCGG
>DCIQ01000104.1:0-3108 GCA_002317435.1 Bacteroidales bacterium UBA1722
GAATTCTTCAGAGAGATTATTTTCTCCAAATAATCTTCTCCCGTCCGCCTATTTCAACCATCTGTCCGCGAACTGCAGATATAACGTCCAGTCGTAATCCGTAATGTCATGGCCTCCCGGACGGATGTGGCGTCCTATCCTGCCGACCGCCCGGCGGCCCCACAAGGCATACACTTTCGCGGCTTCTTCAGCCGAGATACCCTCACCTGCGGGATCCGCCCACAAATCCTCACTCGCACTGGCCACATAAACAGGTCTCGGGGCGATCAGTGCCACCAGTTCGTGCTGATCGAACGGAAGGGCCGCTTCATTGTCATTATACTTGTTGAAATTGTCACAGAACCAGTGGGGGAAAGAATGATTGATGACAGACACCGTTTCACCGAATGAGCGTCTGGAGATGGCGGCTCCGCCGCAACCCGAATCATTTGAGATCACCATAGCGAAACGGGTATCGGTCGCCCCGGCCCACAAAGCCGTCTTCCCGAGGCGTGAATGACCTATCACAGCCACACGGGAAGCATCCACGAGGGGATCGGTCTCCAGATAATCAAGAGCACGGCTCAGTCCCCATGCCCATCCTGCGATGGTGCCCCACCCGTCCGGACCTGGCGCAGGATACATACCGTGCACGCCATTGCAGAAATTGTCATCGAAATCGGGATCCACGTCAGCCCTGTCGAAAGTGGCGAGGGCATATCCGGCACTTAACACCTTTTCCGCGCACCATCGCCCGGACTCGGCTGCCCGATCGGAGAATTCATATACTCCGTATCCGGATATCTTGCCGCTTTCGGGCATCAGAATCGCAGGATCATCGGCTACGGCAGGATTGCCTTTGAAGTTTATTCCGAGGAAAGCCGGGACAGGACCGTCGGCATTTTTCGGCACATACAGCAGAAGTGTCAGATAATCATTCTTTCTCTGTCCGTAACGGACACGGACCTGTTTCCGCACGGCAAGACCACCGAATGCATCACCGCTTTCAAGAAGTTCGAAACTCATATTCTCAGGCTTCCCCGGAGAGCGGCCGTACTCTTCCCGCGTGAAAAGTTCCAGCAGCTCCGGACGCCTCTCATTCTCCCACTGTCTGACACTGCGGACCCTGCGTCCGTCAGACATGGCAAGTGCATCCGGAAGGGTGTATCCGGGAACCTCCGTCTCATCGTATGTAGTCTTTCTGGGGACGACAACAGGATTTTTCCGATACGGGGAGACCACTGCAGAATGAACCGCTTCCTGAATCGCGGCAGCCCGTTCCTCGGAGACACCATAGGGTCTGTATCTGCACCCTACGGAGCTTTCCCCAGTGATGGACTCGTACCAGGTAAGGGCAGCCAGATAACGGCCTGTCCCGGTACTGAGATGATATCCGTCTCTGGTGATGTTATATTCATAGGAAGGACGCAGATTCTGAACGGCTGTCCCGACCGGTATCACCTGAAGGCCATATTTTTCGCAGACTCCTGCCGATGCATCGACGATGGCCTTGTACATTCTTTCACAATCGGAGCCATAAATGGGAAAATCACCGTTAACAGAATGTGGATCATACGCCCAGGTCTGGTGCCAACATAGCTTCACATCACCGTCCGTCCTGAGTTTCACATAGAGTATCAACTCACGGATAAATGGCTCGAAGCTCCCGGGAAGACCGCTTTTCCCGCTGAACTGCTGGAAACTCACCACATCCCACTTTTCATCTCCGAGTGCCTCTCTGAGAGTATAGCCCGGATGATTCACGAGGACTCCGTCAAAGCCAACTTTCCGGTACTGATAATCAGCAACATCCTCAATGGCATTCTTATAATGGCGTTCAAGCGTACAGCCACCTATGTATAAGTTTCCTATTATGAATATATGCCCTCTTTCTGCTGCTATTTCGTGAAGGTTCTGTTCCACGGCGTCCTGTGAAAAACTGTTTCCTATGGAGAGCACCCTGACAGTGTCTGCACCGGCCGCCGATACGATGACAGGTATCAGCAGAGCCTGAATGATAAGTGATATACGTTTCATACTGTTTTCAGCCACGAATATACAAATTCCCCCGCTGTGGCAAAATAAGGAAGACCACTAAAAACAAAAAATCATTTTCATCAGGCGATCTTCGGAAAAACGGAGATTATGATGCTGCTATTTCAGCACCTCGGCACTTCTCCGGATGAACTCCGTGAGTGCCTTCCCCTTAAGCATATTGGTGGCCAGAAGGGCGAGGTCGATGACCTGATGGAGCAGGACATTGTCCTTCGCGAAGCCTTCCATCAGTTCGCGGCGGGAGTCGCGTACGGTATCCAGTTCCTTCTGCAGACGTTCCTTCTCATCCTTGTCGGCGGTGGATATCTCCTCGGCCTTCTTGTCCTTGTTGGCTGCGTTGAGGGCATCCAGCGATGACTGCAGATCGCTCCTCTTCACTTCGAGTTCAGCCGCCTCGCCCGACACCGCCTCATCCTTCTGAGAGATAATCTTCCTGATGAGGGGATGCTCCATATTCACGCACAGATTATACGAAGCGGGCATCTCCCCGTAGAAATTCATTCCTCCGCCCATAGCCGACATGTCACGGTAACGGCGCATGAACTCAGACTGGGTGATAAGTACAGGAGCGGCATTTTCTCCGAGATTTTCGGCCTGGACGTACCAATTGCTCTCCGCGGGAAGAACTGACTTGAACACCGAAGAAAGATCGGTACTTTCAGTCTCGGAAAGCACCGGCTTCTCATCATCTTCCTTCCTGATAAGACGGTCCGCCGAATCGGAATCCACACGGGCGAAAGAAGCATCCGTCAGCTTGCTCTCCAGAAGATTCACGAAATGGGCGTCAAGATGGCAGTCGAATACCAGCACGTCATACCCCTTCGCCCTGGCGGCCTCTATATAGGCATACTGTTCCACAGGGTCAGTGGCATACAGATATACCACTTTCTTGTCCTTGTCCGTCTGGGCAGGTTCGATGGCCTTCCTGTATTCGTCATAACTGAAGAACTTGCCGTCGGTATTCTTCAGAAGCGCGAATTTGAGGGCCCTTTCACAGAACTTCTCATCCGTGAGCATCCCGTATTCGAGGAAGAGTTTCAGATTATCCCATTTGGCTTCATAGGCGGCCCTGTC
>DCIQ01000104.1:3292-17118 GCA_002317435.1 Bacteroidales bacterium UBA1722
GAATCGGTCACGAACACCTGATTGCAGTAGAGCTGAATCTTGTTTCTGGTAACCTCCATGCGGTCCTTGATCTTCGGGAAGTAGAGCACTCCGGTGAGATTGAAGGGATAGTCCACATTCAGATGGATATGGAACATGGGGTCCTCCTGCATCGGGAAGAGGTCACGGTAGAACTTGTCATAATCTTCGTCCTTCAGGTCCGTGGGCTTCCTGGTCCAGATGGGAGCCGAGTCGTTGATGATCTTGTCCTCGTCCTTATCGACGTATTTCCCGTCCTTCCACTCCTGTTCCTTGCCGAAGGCGATGGGAACCGGCATAAACCGGCAGTACTTGGTCAGCAGTTCGTTGACCTTCGCCTTCGCGGCGAATTCCTTAGATTCGTCGTCGAGGTAAAGTGTGATGCGGGTACCGCGGTCAGCGTACTCCCCTTCGCCCATCTTATATTCGGGGTCCCCCTCGCATTCCCATCTTACGGGAGCGGCCCCCTCCTTATAGGAGAGAGTATCGATGACCACCTTCCGGGATACCATGAAAGCGGAATAGAACCCCAGTCCGAAATGGCCGATTATGTTCTGGTCCTTGTACTTCTCGAGGAATTCCCCGGCGCTTGAAAACGCTATCTGGTTTATATATTTGTCCACTTCCTCGGAGGTCATACCGATACCGCGGTCAGTGATGGTGATGGTGTTTTCCTTCTCATCCGCTTCCACGCGTACCGTGATGTCCCCGAGTTCTCCCTTGAACTCACTGCCCTGGGCTATGGATTTCAATTTCTGAGTGGCATCCACGGCATTCGCCACTATCTCACGGAGGAATATTTCGTGATCGGAATACAGAAACTGTTTGATTACGGGAAAGATGTTTTCGGTGGTTACGCCGATGGTACCTTTTTCAGTCTTCATATCTTTATTTTTTAATGATTCCTTAGAACATCCCCGCAAACGGCAAAATACATACCAACGCCCCTCCGGTGACATTTTGTCAGCGAAGGGGCGCCGCATGTCCGGACCATGTCCGAATCAGCGTCGGCAAGTAGGGAAAGCACTGATTCTCAGACGTGCCGCACCCATGGGGATGAGGGTGATATCGTCCAGAACCTCTGACTTGGGGGCATTCTCGTATGGCAGTACACCTGTCAGGCCATAACAGTCGATACCCCACGACGGGACGATGCGTCCTTTGGCTTCGAAATGCAGCGGACACCCCGACAGAGTGAACGGATTGTCATCGTCAGGCCACCTGTCACGCACGAGCCTGATGTCAGCGTCCGTGGCCAGAGCATAATTCCAGGGGGTGGAGGCGACTATGTTCCAGGAGGGCCAGGCGGATTCGTCCACACCTTTCTGCCACTTGGAATTTCTCACTGCGGACTGGCTGCTTTCGATTTTTACATATTCCTCCCCTATCTTCAGGGAAAGGGTCAGCGGACCATAATCCACGCTCACGCTGTTGTTGTTCACCTGCCAGGTACGGGTACGGAGCGACATGGGGAGTTCCATCACCACCTCGTCCCCGGCCTTCCAGGTCCTCTCGATACGGGCGAATCCCCCTGCGGGGAGATTATTATTGCCGGAGGCAATATCACCGTTAACGGAGATGCGGGCGCCTTCGCACCAGCGGGGAATGCGGAGATAGAGGGGGAACCTGACTTCCTGCGAAGGCTCTACCGTAAAGCGGACGGTCTCCTCGAAGGGGTAACGGGTCCGCTCGGTCAGCTTGACTTCCACGCCTTCGCCGACAAGGGCCCGTGCGGTACATTCACCGTACAGCTGGACAGCCAGGCCGTTGTCCTGGGTGGCCATCACGAGATACTGCGAGTAATAGGGCCATCCGAATCCGTGGTTATGCTGACAGCATCTCGAACTGAACGGGTTCATGCACAGGAATGGACCGTCGTTTTCGACACCGGGGCTGTGGTCCAGAGCATCGCAGACGGTCATGTTCGGGGACGTCAGATATCTGAGAGCCTTCATATCCGGGGTGAAGGAGGCAGGATAGGAGTTGAAAGCCACGTCCTCGCAGTTCTCGGCCCACAACTGGCTGCCGTCGATGAGCATCAGTATCTCGTCCGAAGCCATCTGCTCCGCGAATCCGCAGGTCTCCGTCCCCTGACGGGGGTCGATGAATCCGATCCTGGCATTTTCATCCGCGCCGAACATGCCTCCGGGCACCTGGCCGAAAGTACGGCGGATGAGGAAGTAATCGTTATATGTGGCGTTCAGCATCGCCTTGTCACCGCTGAAAAGGTAATACTGGGCCGGTTCGCGGAAACACTGCGCTATATTCACATTGTGCCAGTTGGGAAGTTCCGTGGCCTTGGTCCAGTCGGCGGTATTCCTGTGAATCTTCTCTCCCAGTTCCAGAAGGCGTTCGTCACCGGTACGGCTGTAGAGCCACACCACATTCCAGAGATTGTCCCCTCCGCGGCTGTTCTCCCAATAGCTTTCGAGAAACTGGTCGTCCGGCACACTGAGAAGATATTCGCAATATCTGGTCATAAACGGAATCACCCTTTCGTCGGAAGAATATTCATAATAGTCCTGCAATATCCATAATGCCACCATGTTCGGCCAGAAATCCTGCGGGCCGCCCTTCGTGCGGGCGGACGGACCGAAATTACCGTTCTCCAACTGGGACGCGATGATGGCATCTATCCACAGTTTCGCTTCGGAAAGCATCTGTTCGTCCCCGAATACATAGGCCAGTGCGGCATACCCCCTGAGCCAGTAGGGAACTTCCTCCCAGCCCCAGGAGCCTCCGTCGGCAAGCCAGGCATTGTCCTCTTTCTGGAGCCATGCGCTGATCTCGCTCAAGTGGCCGTTCAGACCGTCTTTCTGGGCACGGAGCTGGGCGAGGAGCCAGCCTCCGGGCTGAATTGAGCCGACAGGCAGTTTTATAAGAGCCTGAGGCTGCATGGGCGCCCCGGCCACGGGATAATTCACGTTGGATGTCCCGGTGGGGAACGTACAGGTGACGGTCAGCTCGTCAGAATTCTGCGATGTGCAGGCGGCCGCTCCGATCACGGCCATAATGACTGATAAAACTCTTTTCAACATCATGATACTTCAAATTACAATACTGGCAGGAGATACTCCCATACTATGTCGAGATACGGCTGATACATATTGGAATCGGTGGTAAGCACCAGGACGGCATCCCTCTCGGGAAAAACTATGATATACTGTCCGTTGGCACCGTCGGCGCGGAAGGCCCCGTGACGGCACATCCACATCTGGTACCCGTATCCCTGCATCCAGTCGCTGGTTTCGGTGGTATATCCGAGTGCCTCGAGATTATTCCGGTCCACTCCGGAGGGGACACAGGGCACCTGCCGGGAGGTCATCTCCTTCACCCACTCCGCGGGCAATATCTGCTCGGAATTCCAGACACCTCCCTGCAGCAGAAGCTGTCCCAGCTTGGCCATATCTTCAGTCTTCACATAGAGGCCCCAGCCGCCGCAGTTTATCCCCCGAGGACTCTCATCCCACCACGGACGGTCTATTCCCAGAGGAGTGAAAAGTCTGGTATCCAGATAGTCAAGAACTTTCTCCCCGGTAGTCTTCTGAACGATGGCCGAGAGCATATATGTACCTACTGAATTATAGAGATAGTATGTACCGGGAGCGTGATCCACAGGATGGGCCAGGAAAGCAGTCACCCAGTCGCAGCCTGGAGCACCGATCTTCCCCATACATTCACTGTCGTGTCCGCAAGTCATGGTCAGGAGGTCCTTCACCGTCATCGCGGCCAGATTATCACTTATCGTGTCGGGCAGCTGGTCAGGGAAGAAACTGATGACTTTATCATCGATGGAAAAAGCTCCTTCTGATACAGCCAGACCCACCGCCGCGGAAGTGAATGTCTTGCTCACGGACCACATGGGATGCGGAATGTCCGGACCGGCCCCGTTCAGCCATCTCTCTTCCATCACCTGCCCGTGCTTGAGTATCATAATGCTATGGAGATTCAGGTACTGTGGTGCCTGAGGGACAGTTTCAGTGGCCTCGATGAAACGGTCCACAGCTTCCGAGAGAGCCGCATCCTTCTCCCCTCTGGGAAGCGATGTGGCACGGGAGCACTTTTCTTCGATATATATGTTTCTGAATTCCAGCGGGCCGCCTTCGCTCTGAAGAGCTATGTAACCCGCCACTTCACCGGCAGTGCCTTCATTTTCCAGAGAGCCGTTTATATAGACCGTTATCTTCTTCCCTTCACAGATAATCTCCGCAGTGTTCCACTCCCCGTCCGGATTCTCGATGGTCCCCGAAGGGGAATTGCGCTTCTTCACCGGAAACATCACATCGGGTCCGGCATCGACCTCGGCCAGTCTGGAACGGCCCAGACATACGAAGTCCCCGGCATTGCCGGCCTTCAGCTGACACTCTATGGCATCCGGCCAGAGTCCGTCTCCGGGCCGGATTCTCTGGAAGATACCGCTGTTGGTACCTTCTCCGACCCATCTCCATTCGACGTGGAGTTTATAATCGGTATAGACCTTCTCCGTGCGGAGATATCCGAACGGCTTGCCTGCTACAGTGATACACCCGTCCCCGACGGAGAACACATCGTCAGCGGAGACCCCCGCCGCAGTATCGGTCACGGCCACCCATCCCGTGAGGTCGTGACCGTTGAACAGCATTTCATGCCCTTGCTGCACCTGTGCACACGACATCAGGGCGTACAGAGCCAGCGATAACAAAAGAATTCTGGATTTCATATACAATTATGGTATTGAGATGACGCAAATATAAGAATCATTATTTTAACTTTGTAGGCAGCTTTTAAAGAAATCGAATATGAAACCCATCTCTCTGATTCCCCTCTTCCTGTCCGTTTCCATCTTCTGCGGAGCACAGGACTTCGAGACACAAGGCCTCGAATGTACAAGCATAGTCGCCGGGAAGCACGCCACCGCCGACGGCTCGGTGATAACGTCCCACACCTGTGACGGCACCTCCCACACCTGGGTGAACTACGTCCCCGCGGCCGACCACCGCCGACACGAGACCACCCCCCTGAGGAAGAATTGGAGGAAAACCAGATTCGTCACCGACACCGCCGGCGTCAGGACAGTGGGAGAGATACCCCAGGTGCGCCATACTTACGCATACCTGAACACAGGCTACCCCTCCCTGAACGAAAAACAGGTGGGCATCGGCGAGACCACCTTCACCGGCCCCGACACCCTCATAAACAGCGATTCGCCCCTGCTCATAGAAGAACTCTGCCGCCTGGCCCTCGAAAGGTGCGATAATGCCCGCGACGCCGTCATCACGATGGGCGCCCTGGCTGAGAAGTACGGTTACGGAGACGGCGGCGAATGTCTCACAGTGGCCGACCCGAACGAAGCGTGGTTCTTCGAAATCACCGGCTGCGGCCGGGGTGAGACCGGAGCGGTCTGGGTGGCCCGGAGGGTCCCCGACGACCACATCGCCGTATCGGCAAACATCCCCCGCATAGGAAAAATCGACCGCAGCGACCCCGATAACTTTTTAGCCTCCGGCAATGTGGAACAAGTCGCGCTCCGCTATGGTCTGTGGGACGGCACCGGGGAGTTCATCTGGTGGAAGGCATACCTGAACGGTTACGGTCAGGGGCGGAACTTCCGCGAACGCGAATACCGCGTCCTGAGCACCCTCGCCCCGTCTCTGGGTCTGAGCTACGATGCGCCCGAGATGCCCTTCAGCGTGAAGCCGGACTCCCTCGTGGACGTAAGGAAAGTGATGGAACTCTTCCGCGACACCTACGAAGGGACGGAATGGGATATGTGCAGGAACGTCCTGATGGAAGTCCCTGCCCGGGATACCGTTCCGGCACACAAGGAGGTCAGTCCTTTCGCGAATCCGTGGATAACCGGGAAAATGATAAATACCCTGAACACCATCGCCCCCGGCACCGTGGCATCCACCAGAACACTGGCAGTGGCGTGGTGCTCCTATTCCACCGTAATCCAGCTCAGGGGATGGCTCCCCGACGGAGTGGGAGGCATCTGCTGGTACGCCGTGGACAACCCGGCCCAGAGTCCCCGCATCCCCCTCTTCTGCGGCGGCGCCACCCTGCCTGACGCATTCTTCAACTGCGGCCAGAAAGTATATGTCCCGGACTGCATCCTCTGGACCTTCCGCAGACCGAACAAACTCGCCACCGTGGCCTGGCAGCAGACCAAGAATGGATTTACCGAGAACATCCTCGAAATGGAGAATCTCTCCTTCTCCGGACTTGAAGACCTCGAAAAGAGATACACGGAGGCTCCCTCCGGCACCGGAGCCCCGATTCTGGACGCCTACACCTCCGACATCTACACCCGCTGCGCCGCCCGCTGGAAAGAGCTGGAGGAAAAATACTGGATGATGTTCGGAAGAGGATTTTGATTCAAGTCAACTCTCTGCACTTCACTACGGGGACAAACAGATTGATGTGGATTGGTCAGTCCTCCCCGCAGGTCCTCCGGAGACCTGACTGGCCGCTAAAGCGAAAGGCCTCCGGAGGACCGTCAGGACTTACTTGTGTCGGCAGATGGGGACTATTGTGACAGCATCAGTTGATTCAATGTCTTTTATGCACTTCCACAAACCGATAAGTCCCCCAAAAAATAATTAAGGAAAGATTACCAAGTTATTTTGTTATCTTTACTAAACATCAATTTATTCTGTATATTTCCTCTATAAATCAAGGTTGATTTTTATGCAACGGGCGTAAAATCGTCAGATTTTATGTAAGTTTGGATTTTATGTAATCATATATAAAAATATGAAAGGAATTCCGAATACCAGCACAGAGAATTTCAGCACCATTATCGGCAATAACAAGAAATTCATAGTACCTAAATTCCAGCGTGACTATTCCTGGGATTCCGAACAATGGGATGACTTGTGGCAGGATATCGAGACGATGATAGCCAGCGGGGAAGATGACCACTATATGGGTTATCTTGTTCTGCAGACGAATGACGATAAAGAGCACTACATTATTGATGGCCAGCAGAGAATGACCACTTTGATGATTCTGATTCTTTCCGCTATGAAGTGTATTGAATCACTTGTCCTTCAAAATATTGAAGAGAATGATAACAAGAAACGGCTGAACAGTCTGAAAGCGATGTATATCGGAAAGGAAGACCCCGTCTCGCTGGACTATGATAATATTCTTGTATTAAATCGTCATAACTATAGATACTACAGTGACTATATAGTAAAGATGGACACATCTGTAGTGCGAAACTTAAGCATTTCCGAAAAACTTATGCGTAACTGTAGTTTGTTCTTTTATGACAAATTGAAAAATAAATATTCTACGGGTAAAGAATATGCTGAATACATTCAGACCATCGCAGACCGTCTATATTTCACTAAAATAGTAGTAAGTGATGAACTGAATGCATTCCGTGTTTTCGAAACTCTGAATGCACGCGGGGTACAACTTTCATCCTCCGACCTCCTCAAAAATTATCTTTTCTCCCTTGTAGACAAAAGAAATCCCCATGACAGCCGAATAGATTCACTGGAACAGAAATGGGCACGGCTCACCGACATAATCAAGACAGAGAAACTACCGGAATTCATCCGCTATTATTGGAATGCCAAACATAAAACTATCCGTTCCAGCGCCGTTTTCAAGACTATCCGTTCCAATATCAAGACAGATAGGGAAGTATTCATACTCATTGAAGATATGATTAAATATGGCGATGTCTATATGGCTCTTACAGACCAATCGGATGAAATGTGGGGCACCGATGCAGAACTGAGACATCAGATAGAACTGCTTGGCATTTTCCGTCTTAAACAGGTTTATCCGGCACTGATGTCAGCGAAACTTTGTCTGTCAGATCAGGAATTCAAACAAGTTTTGAAAGAAATATTGACGGTATGCTTCCGATATAATGTCATCTGCGACAAAAATCCGAATGATCAGGATGTTCCTTTCAATTCATTGTCACTGAGCATACAAGATACGGGGCATGCGAATCTTGCCGTATTGGACAAGATATACATTGATGATTCCGAGTTCGAACGCACATTTGCGGAGAAGTCTTTCCCATACAATTCACGCAATGCCAAAGTCATCCGTTATATTTTGGGCAAGATTGAACATTTTAATGGCAGTCAGTTTATTGCGATGCCGAATGATGACAATGCGTCAATAGAGCACATACTGCCTCAGGATTTTGTTGCCAGATGGGACATTGATGAGGCACAAGGAAATAAGTTTATAGACAGACTTGGCAATATGAGCTTGTTGGAGAGAAATTTTAACAAATCTCTTCAGAATGCCATTTATCCCGATAAGTTGGCGATCTATGCCAAATCACACTATCTTTCTTCAAATCAATTACCGGTAGATTATCCGGATGAATGGACTGCTGATACCATTATTCAACGTCAAGCAAAAATGGCTAAAGTCGCAAAAACAATATGGAGGAAGAATTATTGAACCATGTAAATAAATGTCACCTCATTTATCGATGAAATTCAGAACTGCACACATAACCTCCCTATTCTCCGCCATTCTGTCCCTATGGGCAGGCACTGCGGCAGGAGCGGGTTTCGCCACGGACACAGCCACATTCACCAATCCGGTGATAGCCAGGGACTGGCCCGATCCGACCATTTGGGAAAGTAACGGTGTCTACTATTCCGCAGCTACCGGTCTGAACACCCTGCTGACCAGTCCCGATATGGTGAATTGGACAGATACCGGACATTCACCCGTCAGCGGGGAGGCCCGCAGGGAACTGCTCGCCATATCACCGAATATCTGGGCTCCCTGTGTAACGAAGATAGATGACAGATGGGTGTTGTATATATCTCTTTTCATAGATGACGACCACTGCCGTATCGCAGTAATGGATTCATCTGTCCCCGAGGGTCCCTTTGAATGGAGAGGAGTTCTGCTTGACGGTGTACCCGATTTCGGCGTGGCCAATGCCATAGACCCGTTCACTCTCGTGGAGGGCGGACGTGTTTGGCTGTTTTTCGGAAGCCTGGAGGACGGCATCCATCTGGTGGAACTGACTTCTGACGGTCTCAAGGTCAAGCATGGCTCTGTACCGATTCACGTGGCAGGCATCCGTCATCCGTCTGACAAGTTCCTATGCGAGGCCTATGAAGGTTCATACGTTTTCAAAAGAAACGGCTGGTGGTATTTCTTCGCATCGGAAGGCGCCTTTTACGACGGCACCTATCATCTGGTAGTAACCCGTTCCCGTGAACTGTGCGGACCATATCTGGACCGCGAAGGACATTTATTTACCGAAGGAAAAGCGAAACCGATACTTTCCTCCAGGCCGGGCGATCATTTCACCGGACCCGGTCACAACGGCGACATTTTCACCACATCCGACGGCAGAACATATATGTTCTATCACTCGCATGTGGAGGGAGCTCCATCCGGTGCCCGCCACACCCTTCTCCAGCAGGTATTCTGGGACGAGGAAGGATGGCCCTATTTTAAAGGAGGAGCTCCGGCAGAGGTGGAATTATCACCGGACTGCGACTGATACATGATTACTAAATATATATGATAAAGAATATTTTCATCATCCTGCTGTCATTATCAGCCATTACCGGGAATGCGACCACGCACATCCTCCCTTCTGAACAGATATACGGAACAGGGATGTGGAATGCCGATTCGCTCGGGAATCACCGCATCGTGGTGCACGTGGACCGCAGTGCGGATGCCGTGCTGGCCAGTCTCGACTGGAGACGGCGCGACAGGAATCCCGAACTGAAGGAACTGCTGGTGATAGATGCGGCCACAGGACAGCGTATCACGAACGTATGTCGGCTCACCTGCACACGGGAGCACGGAGACATCGCCTTCCAGCCCGTCACCGCCCCGGGGGACTATTACATCTACTACCTGAGGAATCACAATACCGCTTCCAGAGCATATCCACAGGCCACCTACTACCCTTACGAAGAGACTGCCGACCCGGTCTGGCTGAAAAAGAACAAGCTCACCGGAGGACGGATCCCGTCCCTCCCCTCCGCGGCACTGGTACAATATCAGTCCGTCGATGAATTCAACAGCTTCTATCCCATGGAAGTCATCGCCACCGCTGAAGAGACTGCCTCGGCGGCCGCGTCCGACCCCGATGCGGAATACATCATCTTCACCGAAGACCGGAAGTTCCCGGTCAGGATGGCTGAAGACCTCCCGTACAGATGGATTGCCCGAAGGGCAAAAGACACCTTCTCCGGTACTGCCGACCGGGGGGAATATTACTGCTTCCAGGTCTGCGTATGGGCCGTCCGCTCCAAAGTGGACTCCCTGAAGGTAGAGTTCGGCGCCCTCACCGATGAGAAGACCGGAGGATGCATCCCCGCATCCGCCTTCACCTGTTTCAACACCGGCGGGACCGACGTGACCGGTAATGTCTTCGACAAGATTTGCAGTGTCCCCAAGGGAAGGATCCAGCCCCTCTGGGTGGGTGCCATGGTGCCGGAACGATTGCCGTCAGGCACATATAAAGGACATCTGACCGTCTCCGCATCGAACGCGGAGGCCCGGACTGTCGAAGTGGCGCTCACGGTCACGGACCATCTGATGGCCGACCACGGGGACAGCGAACCGTGGCGGCACTCCCGTCTGCGCTGGCTGAATTCACAGACAGGTTCCGATGAAGAAGTGGTATCGCCGTACACTCCTGTGGAAGTGAAAGGGAGCACACTTTCCATCCTCGGACGTGACGTCACCATCGGTCACGACGGACTGCCGGAACAGATAGGCAGCTATTTCGAAGAGACGGTCACTTCCATCGGCGCTGCCAGACGCGATATCCTGGCCGGGCCCATGGCTCTTTCAGCAGGAGGCGGAGAGTGGGAGAACCTCACCTTCGTCTTCACGGGAAGAAAACCGGGTGAAGTGACTTGGAAAGCCACCGGCCGGAATGACATTTTCATTATGGAGACAGAAGGGAAACTGGAGGCTGACGGATTTATCTCCTGCCATATCGACCTTATCGCCACCAAGGATGCGGAAGTGGAGGACATCTCTCTCAGTGCCCGGCTGTCTCCCGGCATAGCCCGCTATATGATGGGACTCGGAGAAAAGGGCGGATATGCGCACGACATAGACTGGAAATGGGATGTACGGAAGAATCAGGATGCCATCTGGGCCGGAGACGTAAATGCCGGACTCCAGCTGAGATTCTATGACGATCGGTACGAACGTCCTCTGAACACCAACTTCTATCATCAGAAACCACTTGTAATGCCCGCTTCCTGGTGCAACTCCGGAAAAGGGGGAATCACGCTCGACACCGCTTCCGGACACATTCGGGCCTACAGCGGAAGCAGGACCGTATCGAAGGGAGAACGCCTCTGCTACAGGTTCGACGTGCTCGTCACCCCTTTCCGCCCGATAGACACGGAAAAGCAGTGGCACGACAGGTATTTCCACAAATATGAGTTCCCGGATAACGTAAAAGCATACGGTGCGTCCGTCGTGAACGTCCACCACGCCACGCAGATCAATCCGTATATAAACTATCCGTACCTGCGACCGCAGCAGATGAAAGCCTATGCCGACGCCGTGCACGCCCTCGGGATGAAATTCAAGATTTACAACACCGTACGCGAGCTTTCCAACCACGCCGCCGAACTTTTCGCCCTGAAAAGTCTCGGGGACGAGATATTCTCTTCCGGTACCGGCGGCGGCTACTCGTGGCTGCAGGAACATCTCGAACAGGATTATATAGCCGCCTGGTTCTCCACTCCGGTCAAATGCGCGGCCATCATAAATACCGGTGTCTCCAGATGGCACAACTACTACATGGAAGGACTCGACTGGCTGGTACGGAACGTGGGTATCGACGGCCTGTACATAGATGACCTCGCATTCGACAGAATGTCCATGAAACGCATCAGGAAGATACTTTCCGCGTCAAATCCCGGAGCGCTCATCGACCTCCATTCCTGCAATCAGTTCAACCCGAGAGACGGTTTCGCCAACAGCGCGAATCTCTATCTGGAACACTTCCCGTATATAGACCGCCTTTGGTTCGGCGAGAACTTCGACTATGACAGCCCCGCAGACTTCTATCTCATAGAACTGAGCGGCATACCTTTCGGTCTGATGAGCGAAATGCTTCAGGACGGAGGCAACAAATGGCGTGGAATGCTCTACGGGATGACCGCCAGAATGCCATCCGTCGACAACCTTCCCATCTGGAAACTGTGGGATGAATTCGGGATGAAAGGATGCGATATGATAGGATACTGGTCAAGTTCCTGCCCCGTCCGGACCGACAGCGAAAACACATACGCCACCGTTTACAAGCGTCGGGACGGCCGTACCCTGATCAGCGTCGCCACCTGGGCCGACACTGACGACCGGACAGTATTGGACATCGACTGGAAGGCACTGGGTCTGGACAGCACCGGAGCAGTCCTCTACGCCCCGGCCATAGACCTCTTCCAGGAGGAACATTCCTGGAAACCCGGAGAAACCATCATCGTCCCGAAAGGACGCGGATGGCTGATAGAAATAAAATAATTCACCATAAAAATGAGAAAAGTACTCTCCAAAAAAGCAGGAGCCACATTTCTGCTGGAAACATCAAACATAACCTCTGCCGTCCGCAAGGATGGCATCGAAATCATCTTCAAGGTACAGGCCGGCATCTATGTGATCCTCACCTTATGTCGTACTGACACAGGAAAAGGTGTACTGTTCGCCAACTGGGGCACATACTTCAACAGATTGACGAATCCGCAGTCCCAGCTGCCGAAACTGGAAAAATGCTGTCCTGCACTGTATCGCATCCTGATAGGCGAGGATCCGGACGGAGTCTATGAAATGAGCATGGGACAGCCGGAAGATAACCGCATCCACGGTTTCGGACTTGACGTCACCCTCCCCGAAAATTTTTCTCTGCTCTTCTGTCTTGACCGGAACATGCCCTCCAAGATTACCCTCATGTTCGACAAGATGCTGAAGATATATAACGAATTGGTGAAAAATCCACCCTTCCCCGCCTGGGAATATGGTTTGGATGATGTCTGGGAGTGAACCGGCGACCAGCCGCAATCACCGCCCGGAGGACTTGAAAGTAGAGTGAAATACCTGCGATAACTATTTGAAACACAAAAATCAATATATTTGCGAAACTTAAATTGAAATACAATTATGAGTACTGACAGTAAAATAGTCGTCATCGGAAGCAGCAATACCGATATGATAGTCAAGTCCGATCATCTTCCGTTACCGGGAGAGACTGTGGTCGGAGGGAAATTTTTCACCGCCCCCGGAGGCAAAGGAGCCAATCAGGCAGTGGCGGCGGCCCGGCTTGGCGGAGACGTATCTTTCGTAGCCAAGGTGGGCAAGGACCAGTTCGGTGATGCCGCCATCGAAAATTACAGTAAAGAAGGGATGGACACCCGGTACGTTACCAGAAGCGCCGGCTCCGCATCCGGTGTAGCCCTTATTCTGGTGGACGGGAAAGGCGAGAATTCGATAGCCGTGGCGTCAGGGGCGAATGCCGACCTTTCAAAAGATGATATCGACGCCGCCGCAGAACAGATAAAAAACGCTTCAATCGTTTTGATGCAGCTGGAATCACCTGTGGACACGGTGCTTTATGCAGCCAAGATGGCTGCGGAAAGAGGAGCCATGGTGGTTCTGAACCCGGCTCCGGCCGCTCCGATTCCGGAAGAGATGTACAGATATCTCTATGCCGTGACGCCTAACGAGACGGAAAGTGAGATCCTTACCGGAGTAAAAGTGGAGGATGAAGCATCCGCACTGAAGGCATCTGAAGTATTCATCAGCAGAGGCGTAAAGAAAGTGGTCATCACGCTCGGTTCGAAAGGAGCCTTCGT
>DCIQ01000104.1:17140-25417 GCA_002317435.1 Bacteroidales bacterium UBA1722
AATGACGGAGGAAACTCATATATGGTCCCCGCCCGTAAAGTAAAGGCGGTGGATACCACCGCGGCGGGTGACACCTACAACGGAGCGATGTGCGTGGCTCTTGCCGAAGGCAAATCCCTCAGGGAAGCACTCGAATTCGCCACCAAGGCCTCGGCCATCGCCGTGACCAGAATGGGGGCCCAGCCGTCAGTCCCCACCAGAGAAGAAGTTGATTCATTAATTTAAAGATTCATATTATGTATATTGTCAGCAGTTATACCTTGGCAGTGATTTTCTGCTTTGTGACTATGCTCTGCTGGGGTTCCTGGGGAAACACCCAGAAACTTGCGGCCAAGAGCTGGAGATACGAACTTTTTTATTGGGACTATGTCATCGGGATGGTCATATTCTCGCTTCTGATCGCTTTCACGGCGGGAAGCATCGGAACGGAAGGACGTTCCTTTATCCAGGACTGTGCACAGGCCGATATGGCCAGCATAGGATGGGTTCTGCTCGGAGCTGTGATTTTCAATATTTCAAACATCCTTCTGTCAGCTTCCATCTCCATAGCCGGTATGTCGGTGGCTTTCCCCGTAGGCGTAGGACTGGCGCTGGTGGTCGGAGTGCTGAACAATCTCATTTTCCACCCGAAGGAAGGTGACAATATAGCACTTCTGCTGACAGGAGTGGCCCTTGTAGTCGTAGCCATCATCTGTAACGGTGCCGCCTCCGGAAAAGTCTCCAACGCACAACGCGACCCTTCTCAGAACAAAAAGGGAATCATTCTGGCAGTTCTGGCCGGTCTGATCATGTCCTTCTTCTCCGCACTGGTCTATAATGGTGTGGATATAAACAACTTCAAATCTCCTCAGGCAGGGATGCTCACTCCTTATACCGGAATGGTGATTTTCACGCTCGGCGTATTCCTCAGCAATTTCATCATCAATACGATAGTGATGAAAAAGCCATTCGTCGGCAGTCCCGTCACATATCGCGAATACTTCGCAGGAAATGCGAAAACCCATCTGGTCGGCATGTTGGGAGGCTGCATCTGGTGCCTGGGTACCGCCTTGAACTATATCTGTGCCGGAACCGCCGGTGCCGCCGTAAGTTATGCTTTAGGACAGGGTGCACCACTGGTGGCCGCCATCTGGGGCGTATTCATCTGGAAGGAATTCAAGGGTGCACAGAAAGGAGTCTACGGCCTGCTGGCCGCCATGTTCGTCCTTTTCATAGCCGGATTGGGACTGATAATAGTTTCGGGAAATTAAATTGATCCATCCGGACGAAATGAAAAGACTGTCAATTATTTCCGCCATAGCACTTATGGCTGTATCCTGCGGGGACGGCACCATCAAGCCGGTCGCCCAACACGTGGCAGGTATCGGCACAGAACCCGCCGTCACCCCTTCCGGGCAGGGGGTCCGCGGACGTGAATTCCCTAAGGTGCTTCCCGACGGCAGTGTGGTGTTCAAGGTGAAGGCTCCCGAGGCGAAGAAAGTTCAGATCGACCTCGGCCGTCTGTATGATATGACCAGGGGCGAAGACGGAGACTGGACTTGCAAAACCGACCCTCAGACAGAAGGTTTCCACTACTATTTCCTCGTGGTGGACGGTGCCCGGGTGGCAGACCCTTCCGCCCCGGCATTCTACGGATGCAGCCAGTTCACCAGCGGAATCGAGATACCTTATCCTCAGGGGGACCATCGTTTCTACGTCTGTGACGTGCCTCACGGCCGCGTGAGCCAGGTCCGTTTCTTCTCCACCACATCGAACGAATGGAGGCGCCTGTTCGTATATACCCCCGCAGGATACGACTCCTCTTCGGAGAAATACCCCGTTCTGTATATCCAGCACGGCGGAGGTGAGGATGAGACCGGCTGGGCGGTTCAGGGCCGCACCGATATCATACTTGACAACCTCATCGCCACCGGTCAGGCCAACAGGATGATAGTGGCTATGCCTGACGGCAATACACGCGATTTCGAGGGTGAGCTCCTGAATGACGTCATCCCCGCCGTGGAGAAGGAGTTCAGGGTGAAGGCTGATGCCGGCAGCCGTGCACTCGCCGGACTCTCCATGGGCGGCATCCAGACTTTGAACACCGTAATCTCACATCCCGAGATGTTCCGCTATGTCGGTGTGTTCAGTTCGGGATGGATAGCTTCAGGCGTTCCTGCAGGTATGAAAACTTTCGACGCAGGACCTTACTATGAGATGCTGGCCGCCCGTCCCGACTACTATAATGAGCAGTTCAGGGTCTTCTATCTGACAATGGGAGGTCAGGAGGATATCGCCTGGAACAACTGCCGCATCATGAAGGAGAAGTTCGACTCGATCGGCATCAGGTACGAGTACTTCGAGACCCCCGGCGGCCACACCTGGCCCGTATGGCGCGAAAGCCTCTACCGCTTCGCCCCGCAGCTGTTCAAATAAGCCACGGGAGCTCAGTCGAAATCCACCAGGAAATCATCGAAAGCAGCCTGTCCGCCCGCATCTGCAGTATTATAGCAGAACAGGGATGGACGGGCTCCTTTCCAATTACCGAAACCAGGTTCGAACGGTTCTCCGAAGACCGAATAATCACAGCCATCGGTGGAATACTCGAAATTAAAGGACTCCTTCCGGGTGTCGTATTTCATTCCGAGGAAAACTCTCCTGCCCGAAAAGGCGATGCTTTCCTTGACTTCCCCTTTATCTTCGCGGTACAGGTAAATCCTGCCCCCTTCGTTCCGAAGCCCGATAACGTAATGCCCGTTACCCATCACGGCGAGGCCGCAATGCTGCCCTTCCGTCATTTTCCCGGCATCCATCGTCACGCGGATGTGGCCGCCGTATCCCATCAGCTTTTGAGAGACAGTATTTCGGGCAGAGGGGAAATCATCTGCCTTCAGGGCATTAATGGTGAGTTTTCCCGGATTTTCCGTCAGAGACCATTCCCCGTCCACTGGATTATGGTTGAACTGCCACTGGAGGCCGAGTGTCTGAGAATCAAAGGAATCGGAGGTGGCGGGCTTCGACGGAACGGTGCCGCCGTATGGACTCTTCCAACAATAAACAGGTTCACCGACACCGTTTCTGTCCATATCGACACCGATAACGGGCCAGCCGTCCTGCCAATACATCGGCTGGAGGTGGACCACCCGGCCCCGCGATCCGGCCTGCTGGAAATGGAAGAACCACCACTCCCCGTCCGGCGTATCCACGATGGCACCCTGATGGGGACCGTTGATGTCCGTCATACCCGTTTCGAGGACAATGCGGCGCTCGAAGGGACCATAAATGCTCTTGGAACGGAGGACAGTCTGCCATCCCGGGCCGACGCCGCCTTCCGGTATGCTGAAGTAATAGAAGCCGTTCCACTTATGGATTTTGGTGCCTTCGGCCACGGGACCTTCATAGACGGTGACCCCTTCGTCGAGGAGTCGGGTACCGTCGGGACTCATCCTGTGAATGATGATGGGTCCGGCTCCGACATTGCTCCTGCCCAGATAGGCAGTGCCGTCTTCATCCCAGAACGGACAGGGGTCTTCCCAACCGCGACCGGTTCCTTCGTGGACGAGAAGAGGTTTTGTCCAGGGACCTTCGGCCTTCTCCGCAGAGCTCATCCAGAGACCCTCGGTGGGACTGCATACGAACATATAGAAACGGCCGTCATGATATCTGATGGTCGGAGCCCAGGAACCGCAGGCATACCGTTCATTCGTGTCATATCCGGGAGCGTCCAGTCTGTCATAGATCTGAGCGACATACTTCCAGTTGAGAAGATCCGTGGAGCTGAGTACCTGCATCCCCATATTATGGAAATCCGAGGCTACCATGTAATACGTTTCTCCGACTCTCGTGACGTCCGGATCAGAAAAATCCGAATTCAGAACGGGGTTGATGTAAGTTCCGTTACCCTGATCTCCCCAGGATGGAACAGAGATACAGCCGCATTCGGGAGTGCCAGAACAGGCGCACAGAAGCGCTGTCGCTGCGAACAGTGTCGATGGAATGGATTTCATATGCCTATTTTTTTTCGCAAAGTTATGCAATAATGTCGGACGCGCCAGAATGATGGTTCTCCAAATGACAACAAAGTCATATAGGATAATTTTGAATAACATTTTGTGTTAATTGTATTCTTACTCAGAGTCTCACCAACTGAAAATGTCCATTATACCAAAATGTCCATTATACCCACAAAAAAAAGGATGACTTTTCGTCATCCTTTTTTTTGTGGGAGCTGAGGGAATCGAACCCCCGACCCTCTGCTTGTAAGGCAGATGCTCTAAACCAACTGAGCTAAGCTCCCTAAAGCGGGTGCAAAGATAAGGCGAGTTTTTTTCAACACCAAATTTTTCTCAAAATTTTTATTGAAAAAAAAAGCAAGCAAGACTGAATTATGTATGGAGAATGATACTACTGAATTTGAATTTGATTTCGCCTCCATGCACCCGCGGATGCCGAACGGCATCATTTTATTTCAGGACAGTCCAACGCCTCGGACACTACATAACTGCTTCCTCCTATGTATATCAGGTCATCCGGACCGCTTCTTTCCATTACATATCGGACTGCCTCCCGAACTGAGGGAATGACCATATAACGGTCATCCGAACCGGCGGCCTCCTCTCCCCAGGCTCCTAGAAGCACCTCCTTCAAAGCGGCGGCAGGCATCGCCCGCTTCCCTGCCGCATTCGTAAATATATATTCCGCATCCTGTGGCAGCAGGTGGGCCACTGAAAGGATATCCTTGTCTGAAGCCATACCATATACCATATAGAAATGGGGAGGTTTTATCCTGTCACGGAGATCCTTCAGCTGGGACATCACTGGTCGGAGGGCATTCTCATTATGACCGATGTCACAGATGACCACAGGGTTCAGGGAAAGAGTTTCCCATCTTCCGCGCAAGCCTGTCCTGCGCGCCGTATGACGGAGAGCATCCATAATCGTCGCAACATCTTCCACCTCTGAGAAATATCGCGGAAACAACACATCCACAGCCGCCGATACGGTCTTCAGATTCACCGCCTGAACTTCACTTTTCAGATCCAGTTCACCTACGGGAAGTCGGGAGATACGTTCCGCAAGACGGCTCTGAGGCTTGTGAAACGGAGAATAGATGAAAGGGGATTCCCGTTCCGAGGCCATATCGGACAATACTTCAAACGCCTCATCTGGCAGTGCTCCGGCCACCGCCGGCACACTGTGCTTGATGATACCACCCTTCTCGAAGGCTATCTTCTCCAGAGTGTCACCGAGAATATCCTTATGATCGAATCCTATCGAAGTGATTATGCTGAGTTCGGGACAGACTATGTTGGTCGAATCCAGCCTTCCCCCCAGTCCGCACTCCAGTACCGCGACATCCACATCCTCTGCGGCGAACCAATCCATCGCCATGGCTGTAGTTATCTCGAAAAACGACGGGCCGTTATCCATCCTGAAAGCTTCTGTCCCGGCGAGAAAGTCCATGACGTATTCTTCCGGTATCATTTTGAATACAGGCCCGGAACAAGTCTTCCCAGAATCGTCGACAATCTTTATCCGCTCCCTGAAATCGAGCAGATGGGGAGAAGTGTAAAGTCCGGTCCTGAAACCGGCGGCTGAAAGAATTGAAGCCAGAAAATGTGCCACGGAGCCCTTCCCGTTGGTCCCCGCCACATGAACCGTATCGAAACATTCCTGCGGGTTATCCAGGAAGTCCGCGAAACGGGCCATCATGTCCAGACCGGGATGATACCCCTGCTTCCCTACGTTCTGAAAGGAAGGAGCGTCGCGATACAGGGCTTCAATGACTTCCCGATATCCGGGACAATGCTCCGAAGTGTTGTTTGATTCCATATTCATATTACATTTGAGTTCCGCATTTGCGAAACTTGAGTTACTGTAAAAAACAAACAAGTCAAAAAGCATCCTTCTTCCTGCCGGTCCCGGACAGAACATATCGTTCGACTGTGAAAGGAGATCCGGCCGACCCACCGGTTCCTGTTCCATCCGCTCCGGCCTCTTCCGCTCCGTGGGTTCTTCCGATCCTCAACTGTCTCTCTTCACCGAACCTGTCTCCCTCCCGAAGGATGCCGATGCAAAAGTATAATTGAAATCCAATAAAATCTGCGATTTCGGTAAACAAATCCGAGTTGTTCATAAATTCTTTATAAGTGGTGGAAATATAAATTTAGCAATAAAGAAAAAGAAGTACATTTGCCGGACAAATAGAAAAGCGTTCATCAAATCAACCAAAAGTTATGTTTCTTGATAAAATCCTACAAGTTTTTGTAACCAAGGAAAACAAGTTCTTCCCCCTTTTCATATCTCTTTCAGACCGCATCTGTGAAGCGGCGGAACTGCTGGTCGAAGAAACCGAAGAAACCGATGAGGAGAAAAGAAAGGAACTCTCCAGGAAGATAAAGGCACATGAGACGGAAGGAGACAAGATAACGGCAAGACTTTTCGATGAGTTGTATAAAGCTTTCGTCACCCCTTTCGACCGAGAAGATGTCCATCAGTTCGGTTCGAACCTCGACACTTTCCTCGATCTTCTGGACGACTCCGCCAAGAAAATCTCGATGTACCAGCCCAAAGGGTGCGACGCCCAGTTGACGGAAATAGCGAAATGCATACTTGAAGATGCCAGATATACGGCGGAGATAACCGCCAACATCGAAAAAATCCGTGACAGGGTGGAGATGATAGATGGAATATGCGACGAGATAAAATCCATAGAGCATAGGGTAGATGACCTGTACGAAGACTATATGGCATTTATCTTCAAGAATGAAACTGACCCCATCGAACTGATCAAGAAGAAGAACATAGTCCAGATTCTGGAGGACACCACCGACCACGCCAAGCATCTTTCCGAAACGGTACGCTCCATCATAGTAAAAATGAGTTGACATGTCCCTTTCGATAGTCATCATCTGCGTATTGATCGGACTTCTGTTCAGCTTCATGAACGGAATGAACGATGCCGCCAACTGTATCGCCACCGTCATCGCCACCCGTGCCCTGAATCCGGTAAAGGCAGTCATCTGGGCAGCTTTCTGGCAGTTTTCAGCCGCATTCATATTTCCTGTGGCCGTAGCCACCATGATGGGCGAAGGGATAGTGAATTCTGACTGTATAGACGAATATGTCATCCTGGCCTGTCTTCTGGGGTCCGTTTTCTGGATATGGTTCTGCACCAAAATGGGACTTCCCATATCCGCATCCCATGCGATGATAGGCGGTCTCATAGGTCCCGTATGGTTCGGTTTCGGATGGGATCATCTGGTCCTTTCGGGTATCGGACTGATTCTGCTGTTCATCGTCCTGTCCCCTCTTCTGGGTGCCGTCATGGGATTTGCCTTCAACTGCATTTTCCTCAAGATATTCAAGAAAAGCAATGCCCTGAAAGTAAACAAGAGATTCATGAGGCTCCAGCTGTTCTCATCTGCGGCATTCTCCCTGGGTTACGGCGGAAACGACGGTCAGAAGATGATGGGTATAATAGCGATACTCCTGTGCAGTTACGTGACCGCATGTCCGAACGACTTCATAGGCGAATATCTTTATCACCCCGGTGAAGGCTTCTACATACCTGTATGGCTGATTTTCACCTGTTATGCGATGATATCCCTCGGCACCGTAACCGGAGGCTGGAAAGTGATACGCACACTCGGTGACGGTCTTACCAAAATCACTCCCGTACCCGGTTTCTGCTCCGAACTCTCCGGGGCCCTGACTCTTATCATCACAGCTCTGGGAGGAATCCCCGTAAGTACCACACATACCATCACCGGCTCCATTATCGGCACCGGTCTCACAAAAGGTGTAAACTATGTCAAATGGGTGACAGCCAAGAATATAGTGTGGGCATGGATTCTGACCATCCCGGCAGTAATCGTCGTATCGGGATTATTCTATCTGATACTCAGGGGGATATTCCTTCAGTAAGCAAGCAGCAAAAAGTCACCACTCGTCCGAACGGAACGGGATGGCAGGCATACCCCTCTGATTCACGAGATTTCCGACTTGACAGTCATGGAAACAATACCTTACCGCGACCGGGTGCGGCACTTCCGGTGACGCCACCACGAAAGAACTCGGAACCTTCCCTATGGAAACTATTGCCGCAGGCTTGAATATCCTGTCCTCACCGGCCACTTCGAATCCCTCTACACCGCGGAGCTGGTCGAGCAGATAGAGACGTACCCTCCCGCTTCCCCCGCCTGTGGCATTCGTGAACTCATCCCAGGAGGCGGGTGCCCCGGGGCTGTTCTCAAAAGAAACCTCCACACTTCCTCCGGAGAATTCGGCGGATTCGAA
>DCIQ01000104.1:25492-36804 GCA_002317435.1 Bacteroidales bacterium UBA1722
CACCAGGCAAGCCTCTCCCCTATCGGTTCCTTTCTGGAAGGGTGGATGGAGAGAGCCTCCCGCTCATCCACGAGGTCATTCGTGCATACCATCTGAGAATTCGGTATCATCCGCTGGGATCTGCATTGCGCTTCGCGCAATAAAGCCCCCCACACACCTTTTCCCCGTTCTCTCGGATCGTAGATGTACGGAGCGATCTCCACGAAATAGAAAGGAATGTCACCGAGGGCGAAGTCCTCCCGCCATCTGGAGACCATGGCCTGCAACTTGGCGGAATATGTGGCATGGGCACCCACATTCGAGCATCCCTGATAGAAAATGATTCCCTTTACGGTGTACCGTGTCAGGGGTTTGAGCATCCCGTTGTACATGATATACGGGGCATTCATCCCCGCCGTGGCCGGTGTCCCGTCGAATCTCTCCAGTGCGGAACAGTCCACATCCGGAAAACGGCGCAGGTCTTCTTCCGCCATCCAGGCTTCTATCCCGGTACCGCCCCAGGAGGAGACGATCATCCCTACGGGAATCCCGAGGGCAGCATAAAGGTGTTTAGCATAGAACCATGCGACCGCGCTCCACATGGGCAGGACATCGGGCGACGCCGTCTCCCACACACCCGGAACATCCCGGACAGGGGTAAGAGACACCTGTCTCTCAGCCGTGAAGCACCGGATTTCATAATACCCGCGGCATTCGGCGATCTCCCTGTTGGAACCTTCCACCGGTGCCCTCCAGTATCCTTTCAGCCTCATCTCCATATTGGACTGGCCACCGGCGAGCCAAACTTCTCCGAAAAGAATGTTCCTTACCGTGAGTGTCCTGTCTCCCGCGGAGATGATGATGGTATGGGGAAGATGGTCGGCGGCAGGCACCGGGACCGGAAATTCCCAGTATCCTCCGACCGGACTGGCTGAAAAGAGATTCTCCATCCAGTCGCACGAGAGAGTTACAGGCGAATCGGAAGCATCATACCATCCCCAGATACGAACCACGGCATTTTGCTGAAGCACCATATTGTCCCCTACCAGAGAGGGAAGCCTGAGGGGGGAAGTTCCTTCCATCACACCAGAGCACATCTCTCGTCGATGAATACCATCCCGGTATTTCCGTCGATGGTAAGCATATCGCCCGTATGTATCTCATCCATCACGTCAGGGACGTTCACTATGGACGGAAGCGCATATTCTCTGGCCACCACGATACCGTGGGAAAGGGCTGAACCTATCTCTGTAACCAATCCACCGATTATATTGTAATACGGAGTCCAGCCTATGTCGGTGCAGGCGGCCACCATTATCTCCCCGTTCTCCAGACTGGCGGCATCCTCCTCATTCCTCACGACACGTGCCTTGCCGGAAACAGTTCCCCTGGATACGGGGGTACCCTGGAAAGAGGTGGCTGAAGAATCGGTCTCACGGGCGGAAACCGGACGGGGAATACCCAAAGTCACGAACGGGAATTTCATGCTCTCCTGCTGGGGGAATATGCGGCGGCGGGCAAGCGCCTTCTTCACCAGGGACATCTCCCCTTCAAGAAGTCTTCCCACCTCCTCCTGTGTAAGGAAATAAACGGCATCCACGTCAGGCAGCAGACCCGCATCGGTCATAAGTTCAGAAAGCCGCCTGTATGCCTGTTTGAAGAGGTCGAGGGCGAAAATCACCTTCGACTTGGTGTATTCGCGGTAGCAGACGCCCTTGCGGGCCTTCTCCACATATTTCATCATCCGCTGCTTCTTGCCGCCCTGACACTTATAGAGGAGTTCATCGGCATACTCCGTCCAAGGTTTGGCTAAAACGGCATTATCCGAACCGGAAGAGGCAAGCACGCTCTTCAGACTGGTGAAGAAGGACTTGCGGTTCTGGTTCCAGGAGAGGGAACGGATTTCCATCTCGCGGATGCCGCGGTGTCCGTGCTTGGACATAAATGTCCTGTAAGCCTCCTTTACGACGTCACTTGCGCGGTTCACCATATAATCGGCCAGCTGTTCGACGGAATAGCCTGCCGCATCGGGGGCATCCTCCAGAATCAGTTGCGAGAGGGAACGCATCATCCTGAGCACGTTCGCGCTCTCGAAATCCTCTATCTGGGTCAGGCATCCTGCCAGTATGGCCTGCAACTGGTTCCTGTCCTCGAAGTCTTTTTCCAGAAAAAGGGTCAGCATATTGGTGGCCCCTCCGGAATAGTATGAAGTGCAATAGTGATAGTAATGGACCTTCTTGAAGAGTTCGAAATTCTCCAGAATCTGCCTGTAGATGTCGTGCATATCCCGGGTAAGATCGAACTTCAGTCTGGCGATGGTCCTGTCCATCCCCCTTCTGGCAGCCTCTCCGCTGAACACTAGTTTCATATATGGAATGGTATGGAGTATCTTCTTCCATACCGGGTCCTCCTTCATGTCCACGTCCGGATATTCCGTCAGTTCATGTCCGCAGAGAATGATGTCCAGCGTATGCTTGGCCGTCCCGAAAGTCTGATGACAAGTTCTGTACATGTTGGTCATATTGAAGAACATGTGGTTATAGTACGAGGAGATGTAGGTATATGGAGGGGTGGACTCGGGCATGCAGTGCATCTCTACCAGAGTAGCCTTCACGCCATAATCCAGAGCATACATATTGGTGCTGAGGTTCAGCGGAGTCACCGCCCCGGGCATCACCTCACCGATATTTCCGGTAGTGTTCACGCAGTGTTCCCCGTCCACGACGCTGTCCAGTTCATTCACCGTCACCGACTCCTCGATGGTGATGGGGCGCGCCTGCAGCCACTGAACCTTTCCGTCCCGATCCACCGCCCACTCCAGATCCATAGGCTGGCCGAAGAGTTCTTCAGTTTTCTTTCCGCCTTCGGCAATATATACTGCCTCCGATTCCGTCAGCACCGGATTTTCAGGCATCGTCTCCACTCTCCCGTCGATAACCAGATACTGCTGTGCGGCCATTTTCCCGGAGACCAGATTCTCTCCCAGCCCGGGCACGGCTTCCACCAGTATGGCACCCGGTCTCATGGGAGCCTTGGTGAAGATTACTCCGGCGCATCTGGCGTCGACCATCTTCTGAACCACCACGGTCATCCGGCACTCGGCGGACTGGAGAAACGTCCTGGCATAATGCTCGGCGGTGACGCTGTGCAGCGAAGCCACACAATCCCTGACGGCCTGTTTGAAAGCCTCCGTACCGCTCACGTTCAGAAATGTAGAGAACTGCCCCGCGGCGGAATAATCGTTCCCGTCCTCGAGGGAGGCTGAAGAACGGACGGAAACTTCCCCGAATCCGCTTGATTCATATTTCGCTGCGGCAGCCTCGAACGAATCATTTTCATCAATATCTGTTACGATAAATCCTTCGGGGACGGCATATCCGAAACGGATAAGCCCGTTGAGTCCCCTGGCCTTGCCGCCCACCTGAGAGAGGAGTTCGGCCGGAATGGCCTGCAAATCGATGATTTTGGTCATAGCACACTAATAACGGTGCCGCAAATATACAAAAGTTTAACCAATCGGTTTAACTTCCCGGTTAAAGATTCTGTCTGGGACCCGTAAGTGAATAAGGCTTGTCCCCGGGAGCGGTTCCGCGTCTCCTGTCAGGTTTCGATGTCATCATGAATTCGAGCGTCCCTCCGTCCAGAATGTCGGAATGTGTGATATACATCTTCGTATAGGGCTTTCCGTTCAGGAGAATCCTCTTCACGTAACGGTTTTCGTCAGAGACGCCGGAGGCCTTGATTTCGAACTTATTGCCGTCAGGCAGAGATATCACCGCATAAGGGAGATATGGTGCTCCTATCACATATTGGTCGCTGCCGGGACAGACCGGATAGAATCCCATGGCGCTGAAAATGTACCAGGCGCTCATCTGACCGCAGTCGTCATTTCCTCCGAGGCCGTGCATGACGGGTTTGTACATCTTGTTCATGATCTCCCGGAGCCAGTACTGGGTCTTCCAGGGCCGGGAGGTCCAGACATACAGATACGGGACGTGATGGCTCGGCTCGTTTCCGTGGACGTACCCGCCCACGAGGCAGGACTCGGTCACGTCTTCCGTCTCCTCGAAGAACTCGGAGGGAAGTGTCATGGTGAACAGACTGTCGAGTCCGGCGATGAATTTCTTATCCCCTCCCATAAGTTCCATCATTCCGTACACGTCCTGTGGAGCATGATATGAGAAATTCAGGGAATTGCCCTCTATGAACCCCTGTCCGGAAGTACTCAGGGCATTGAAATCCGCACGGAAAGTCCCATCACTCCTTCTGGCCCTGGCCAGCCCTATGGAAGTGTCATAGACGTTCCGATAGTTAAGCGCCCTGGACCTGTATATGTCGGCGATATCACTCCGTCCGGATGACAGAGCTGCATTGTAGATGGTCCAGTCATCGTATGAATACTCCAGAGTATTGCTCGCGCTGGTGGAAGACTTTTCGTCAGGCACGTATCCGTATTTCCTGTAGTCCCCTACACCGCTGTAATAATCCACGTTCGAAGTGGATACCATAGCTTCCAAAGCGGCGTCAGCATCTATGTCCAGCCCCTTCGCGATGGCATCCGAAAGGACGGAGACCGCGTGATATCCGCTCATGCACCAGTTTTCATTGCCCATGTGGCTCCAGACGGGAAGCATGCCGTGGACGCTCTGGCGATAATGGGCGAGCATGGAATTTATCATATCCTTCTCCCTGTCCGGTTTGAAAAGAGTCAGGAAAGGATGTTCCGCACGATAGGTGTCCCAGAGGGAAAACACGGTGTAGTTGGTGAAGCCGTCGGCATGATGCACGCCGTGGTCCAGACCACGGTAAGCCCCGTCCACATCCATATAGACGGAAGGATTTATCATCGTATGGTACAGAGACGTATAGAACATCACCTTCTGACCGTCGGTCCCCTCCACATCTATTCCGGAGAGCTCCTTCTCCCAGGCCGCGCCGGCCTCACCGGCCACCTGATCGAAACTCTTCCCTTCCGCCTCGGCTTTCAGATTCTTCAAGGCACCTTCCACGCTCACGGCGGAGAGGCCCACCTTAATCACCAGTTCCGGACGGGAGGCAGTGCCGAATCCGAACCATGCCACCAACTTCCGTCCTGCCATCTCAGGAAAGTTATGGCGCTGGTCGAATTTGCCCCACCCTCCGTTGTATTTCTTCGGACCGAAATCCTCGAAACCGTATTCCGTGACAGGCTGGGAGAGCGAGATGGCGAAATAGGTGTAATCGGTCCTGGCCCATCCGTTGGTAATCCTGTACCCTGTAAGAAGAGTATCATTCTCCACTCTGAGTTCGGCCCAGAGCGTTTTTCCGTCGTAATTATAGATTCCGTGATTCAGATCGACGACTATGTGCCCGTCCTCCCCTTTCGGGAACGAGTACCTGTGGACTCCCACCCTCTGTGTGGCGGTAAGTTCGGCACGGATGCCGTAGTCCGTGAGATCTACGGCATAATACCCCGCTTTCGAGACTTCCCCTTCGTGGGAGAAACGCGAACGATAGCCGGCATCGGGATCATCCGCCGTACCGGGATGCAGCTTCACGGGACCTGTAGCCGGCATTATGAGAATGTCTCCCAGGTCCGAGTGGCCGGTACCGCTGAAGTGGGTATGGCTGAATCCGACTATGGTGCAGTCGGAGTAGCGGTATCCGGCACAGTATTCATATACCCGGGGCTGATATTTCCCGTCTATGTTATGGGGGATGGTGTCGGTATCAGGGCTTAACTGTATGCCGCCGAACGGGACGCAGGCTCCCGGAAAGGTATGCCCCATCCCGTCACATCCGATAAAGGGGTCCACATAGTCGGCATGTCTGTTCTGGGCGACAGCCTGTATGCCCATCATACAGATGGCAGAAACCGCCATCACTATCATATTCGCTCCGGTCTTCATCTTTACGCTTCAGTGGAAGAGAATCGTTCTCTCATTCAATCGGATGCAAATATAAAGAATTATTCTGGAACAAAAATAAATATCGGACGTTCACATCACAAGATGCCGCTCCATAACCCTTCCGTCGGGGTCTTTCACTTCGAAGCAGTCGGTACCGTCGGCATACCGATGTCTTTCGAACGTATAGCTGCGGTTTTCCCTGACGGCCCGCTTGGCGGCCGAAAGGGCCGACTCTCCGGACTCATATGAAAAGGTCAGCACCTTCTCCCGTCCTCCGGACTGATGACGGGATGATTCATGCAAAGCCATTCCGGCATCATAGTCCCTGTCCCATTCACGGTAATATTCCATCTTGGAATAATCTTCGAAAAGAAGAAGCTGTTCAGTCCTGTCGTGAGTCAGTTTGAAAACTCCCAGACCGACCTGACGTAAAGGCGTGACCCTGTCCCATATCGAGGGAATCATCATCCGTGCTTCATTCAGTATCAAGGCAGTTACGTCAGTCGGCTGACGCAGGCTGCACTGTCTGGAGTGCACTTCGAAATCCTTGGTCTTCACGAAGACCGATACCCCTCCGGCCCTGAAATCATCCAAACGGATACGATGGGCCACTTCGACGGCGACATTGAAAAGTTCCCGATCGAGAAGGGATGAATCCGTAATGTCTCTCCTGAACGTGCGTTCGGCACTGTAGCTCTTCGCTTCCGTTTCTCCTGTTTCTACCGGACTGTCATCGATTCCGTTGGCGCTGTCATGAAGTTGCGATGCATATTTCTGCCCTACGATACCGATAAGAGGACCCATAGCCGTCTTCGCAAGTTTCCCGATGGTATCCAGTCCATAAGCCACCAGTCTCTCTTCCGTCCTCTTCCCCACCCACAGCAAATCCCTTACTGACAGCGGCCACATCTTAGTCTGTATCTCATCGGTCCACAGAGTATGCACCTTATCGGGCTTTTCGAAGTCCGATGCCATCTTGGCCAGCAGTTTGTTGGAACCGACACCCACATTTACGGTAAACCCCAGCCGTGACCTGACCTCTTCCCTCAGAGCATCGGCCACCGCGACCGGATCCCTGCCATTCAGGAACTCAGTCATCTCGATGAAACACTCATCGATACTGAACTGCTGCAGAACAGGAGAATAAGTCCGGCATATCGCGATGAAATTATCGGAACATCTCCTGTACCACGCCCAGTCACTATGCACGACGACCAGTCCAGGACATTTGCGGAGGGCCATGGACAGCGGTTCGGCAGTATTGATTCCATACTTTTTACACGGAATGGACTTGGCCGCTATTATGCTGCGTCTGTCATCCGGATCACCGGACACTACAGACGGCACAAGCCTTATATCGCTTCCGCCTTCGGAAAGAATCTTGACGGCCGACCACGACACGAATGCGCTGTTGACATCTATATGAAAAACGACACGCTTCATCCGCTGTCCCTTTCGAACCATTTTCAGTTACGTTTCGCACGAAGGTACTGAATTTTTCCAAAACAGATAATGAGGAATATCACAATAAAATATTTTAACCATATTTGTAAAAACAATCCCAAAACCAATGGACAGAAGAAGATTCCTGAAGAAAGTAGCGGCAGGCAGCGCCATAATGGCGGCTGCGCCCGCAGTGAACGCAGTAGAAAAGCCGCTGGCGGAATTGCGCGAAGCGCATATCCTCCCTCCGGAAAAGCCGGCCACCAACATAGAGCAGATTCTGGCGGTTCCCCGCACGAAGGACTCCCTCCCCGGAAAATATCCTGGACGGGTGATAGTGGCTCACGATGCGCACTGCGTCATCGACGACGTCCCGCAGGAAGAGGCTGCCTACAAGATGCTTGCGGACTGTATGCTGCGACTCACCGGTGCGAAGAATCTTCGTAAAGCCTGGCGGCAATTCGTATCTCCGAAAGACCGTATCGGCTTGAAGGTGAACCCCATCGGCGGAAAACTGCTGAGCACGTCACACGCCCTGGTGAAATCCGTCATCCGCCAGATGGAGGAAGCGGGCATACCCAAGGGGAACATCATCATCTGGGACCGCAGACAGGAAGACCTCAATACAGCCGGATTCACTCCCGAAAACTATCCCGGCATCCGCATCTCAGCCACGGAACTCATCGATGAAAAAGGCAGTTTCTACGGAGCCGACGGACGCCTCTACAGCGAAGACCGTATCGACAGGAACGTCAAGCTATATGCCGAGACGGAGGAGGAATATGATGCCTACACCATGCCGTATATGACAAATCAGGGATACGACTCCTATCTGACCCGAATAGTCACGGAAGAAGTGGACAAAATCATAAACATCCCCATCCTGAAAAATGCCGGCGCCGCAGTCACCCTCTGCATGAAAAATCTGGCATTCGGTTCCATCACCAACACATCCCGTCTGCACAAGCAGTTCTGGCACGAGACCTGTGCCTGGATTCCCTGCTTCCCGGCCATCCGGGACAAGGTGGTGCTCAACCTGGTGGACGGCATGATAGGGTGTTTCGACGGAGGACCGGGAGCCAACCCACAGTTCATCTGCCGATATGACCTCATAATGGCCGGGACCGACCCCGTCGCCGTGGACCGCATAGGACACGACATCGTCATCAAGAAACGGATTGCCGAAGGCAGACAGAAGGAAGACAGCCCCAAGGGGTACATCTATGCCACCCTGGCCCAGTCCTACGGACTCGGTGTGGCTGACATCGACCGGATAGAACGCATCGACATATAATGAGCAGGCTCCTGTTTACGGCTCTGGCACTGATTCTCACCTTTTCAGGTACGGAGACTTCTCCTGTCGCCGTACCTGATAACTGGCAGCCGTCGAAAGACAAGACCTATATCGGAACTGCCCTGTACGGGTATATGAACGGAGGGTCGGATGAATATTATGAATATGGTTTCCAGTGCCTCAGAGTTCTCACACTGTCATCGGACGGACACGAATACACCGTGGAACTCTTCCGGATGGATACTCCGGAAAATGCCCACGGCATCTATCTCCGGCACACTTTCAAGCCCTTGAGGGAAAATGCCCTGGAACTTGCGGACTATGACTTCCTGTCGAAATACCAGCTGCAGGCGGTCTGCGGTGCCGACTATATATCCATCATATTCGAAGACGGCCCCGAGGCATGCCCCGGAGCCGAAATCATTCTGAACGAATACCTCACCCTACTTCGTGCGGAGACTCCTGGCGAGGAAAGTGTTCCTCATCAGTGAGATTATGGTCATAGGGCCTACACCTCCCGGCACGGGAGTGATGTATGAGCACTTGGGAGCCACTTCGGCGAAATCCACGTCTCCGGCGATCCGATAACCTTTAGGGGTGTCAGCAGGGACTCTGGTGATGCCCACGTCTATTACCACCGCACCTTCTTTCACCATCTCGGCTTTCAAGAACTCCGGCTTGCCTATGGCGGCTATTATTATATCCGCTTCCAGGGTATATTTCGAGATGTCCGGAGTGCGGCTATGACAGATGGTTACGGTACAGTCGCCCGGATTTCCTTTCTGGGAGAGGAGGTTCGCGATGGGACGCCCCACTATATTGCTTCTGCCCAGAACGACACAGTGTTTGCCTTTGGTATCTATGTTGTAATGTTCCAGAAGAGCCATTATGCCGTATGGGGTAGCGGAGATGAACGTAGGTTCTCCGAGCATCAGTTTTCCGACATTTACGGGATGGAAACCGTCGACATCTTTCGAAGGGTCCACTGCATTGAGCACTTTCTGCTCATCGATATGCTTGGGCAGAGGCAGCTGGATGATGAATCCGTCCACGGAGTCATCGCGGTTCAGGCGGTTGATTTCACCGAGAAGTTCCTCTTCGGTAGTGCTTTCGGGAAGTCTCAGGACAGTAGAATCGAACCCCACTTCCCCACAGGATTTCTCCTTGTTCGCCACATAAGTCTTGGATGCACCGTCTTCTCCGACCAGAATGGCGGTAAGATGAGGACGACGCTCTCCACGGGCTGTCATCTCCTCTACTCGGGCTGCTATTTCTTTTTTAATCGCGGCTGCAGTGGCCTTTCCGTCCAAAAGTATCATATCGTTTATCTTCTTTTCTTCTTGGCCTTGGCCATCTGATTTCTGAAATCTCCGGAGGCGACTTTCTTCATGACCTTCCGTGTGCCTTCAAACTGCTTCAGAAGACGGTTCACTTCCACGATGGAAGTTCCGGAACCGTCGGCGATTCTCTTGCGGCGTGTACCGTTTATGACATCGGGATTCTGTCTCTCGAAAGGAGTCATCGAGAGGATGATGGCTTCCACGCCCTTGAAGGAACTGTTGTCGATGTCCACATCCTTAATCGCCCTGCCCACACCGGGAATCATCGAAGCGAGGTCCTTTATGTTACCCATCTTCTTGATCTGCTGTATCTGCTGGTAGAAGTCTTCCAGATTAAACTGGTTCTTGGCCAGTTTCTTGGTCAGCTTGCGGGCTTCCTCCTCGTTATACTGCTCCTGAGCCTTCTCCACGAGGGATACCACGTCACCCATTCCGAGGATACGGTCAGCGATACGGGCAGGATGGAATACGTCCAGGGTCTCCATCTTCTCTCCCGAGGAGATGAACTTGATGGGTTTCTGCACCACAGCCTTGATGGAGAGGGCGGCACCGCCTCTGGTATCACCATCCATCTTGGTGAGTACCACTCCGTCGAAATCAAGCCTCTCATTGAATGCCCTGGCGGTTTCCACCGCATCCTGACCTGTCATGGCATCCACCACGAAGAGGGTCTCCGTAGGATTTATCGCCTTCTTGATGGCGGCGATTTCTTCCATCATCGGCTCGTCCACGGCCAGACGGCCGGCGGTATCGACTATCACGAGAGAATAGCCTTCTTTCCGTGCGGCGGATACGGCATTCTTCGCTATGGATACAGGGTCTTTTACACCGTCCTCAGTGTAAACCGTCACTTCTATCTGAGACCCGAGAACCTTCAACTGTTCGATGGCTGCAGGACGATACACGTCACCGGCCACCAGCATCACCTTCTGGCTGCGCTTGGTCTTGCAGTTAAGGGCAAGTTTGCCGCAGAAGGTAGTCTTACCCGAACCCTGAAGACCGGAAACCAGAACTATGCCGGGAGTGCCCTTTATCTTGATGTCACTGGACTCGCTGCCCATCAGGGCGGCCAGTTCATCGTGGACTATCTTCACCATCATCTGTTCGGGACGAACGGCAGTGAGGACATTCTGACCGATGGCCTTCTGCTTTACCTCATCACAGAATGACTTGGCGATTTTATAACTCACGTCCGCGTCCAGAAGTGCCCTGCGGACTTCTTTCAGTGTCTCGGCTACGTTTATCTCGGTAATCTTACCCTGTCCCTTAAGGACCTTGAACGATCGTTCTAATTTCTCGGTTAGGTTCTCAAACATTTCTTACCTGATTAAAAAACTGGCGCAAAGATAACATTATTTGGCCAAAGAA
>DCIQ01000139.1:0-436 GCA_002317435.1 Bacteroidales bacterium UBA1722
TCACTTACGGTGAAGTCCCTCACCCCCCTGTCGTAGAGGGGGCGGATATAGTCATGGCCGTTATGATTTTTCCCCGTCAGTGCGAAGAACGCGGTGTCTGACGGGGAAATAACGGTCCGGCTGTCTATTGAAATATTCAATGACATGTATATCAGAGCTTTCTCTTTATCTGTACTATCTGGTACGCTTCTATGATATCACCCACCATGATGTCGTTGAAACTTTCGATGTTCAGACCGCAGTCCATACCTGCCGGAACCTCCTTGGCGTCATCCTTGAACCTCTTGAGGGAGCCGAGCAGACCGGTATGGATGACGATGCCGTCGCGGATGACACGGATTTTCGAGGAGCGGGTCAGTTTTCCGTCCTTCACCATACATCCGGCGATGGTGCCGACCTTCGATATCTTGAATGTCTCGCGGACCTCCGCATTCGC
>DCIQ01000139.1:656-5527 GCA_002317435.1 Bacteroidales bacterium UBA1722
TCCACATGGACTTCTTCGGTGGAGAGCTTGATGAGCGAATCGGAGAGCGCTTCCACGGAACCGTCCACGTCGCCCTTTACGATTATGCTGAGCTCTTTGAAATTTCCTATGGCGATACGGCGGCCTATCTCTTCGAGAGTAATGTGCTTCTGAGTCTTGAGACCCTGGATGCGGAGGAGCTGGTCACGCTTGTTGGCCAGATCCTTGGCCTCGCGCTCATCTTCGAATATGTTGAACGATTCACCTGCGGTGGGAGCTCCGTTCAGCCCGAGGACTGAAACAGGTGTCGAGGGGCCGGCTTCGGTGACTTTCTGGCCACGCTCGTTGAACATCGCCTTGACCTTGCCGTAGAAACATCCGCTGAGCATGATGTCTCCTACGTGGAGAGTCCCGTTCTGAACGAGGATAGTCGCCAGATATCCGCGGCCCTTGTCCAGGGAGGATTCGATTACCGTGCCCTTGGCCCTTCTGTCGGGATTCGCCTTCAGTTCCAGCATATCGGCTTCGAGGAGTACTTTTTCGAGGAGTTTGTCGATATTGAGACCCTGTTTGGCACTGATTTCCTGGCACTGGTACTTGCCGCCCCATTCTTCGACGAGGATGTTCATGTTGGCAAGCTGCTCGCGTATCTTGTCGGGATGTGCTCCCGGCTTGTCTATTTTGTTGATGGCGAATACCATCGGCACACCGGCCGCCTGAGAGTGGCTGATGGCTTCAAGCGTCTGGGGCATTATCGCATCGTCCGCCGCCACCACGATTATGACCAGGTCGGTGATTTTGGCTCCGCGGGCACGCATGGCGGTGAACGCTTCGTGACCGGGGGTGTCGAGGAACGTGATGTGACGTCCGTCGGGAAGGGTGACATTGTAGGCACCGATGTGCTGTGTGATACCTCCGGCTTCACCGGCGATGACGTTCGACTTTCTGATGTAGTCCAGCAGGGATGTCTTACCGTGGTCCACGTGACCCATAACGGTAATGATGGGAGGTCTGGAGGTGAGGTCCTCTTCCGCGTCGATCTCTTCTTCCACATCCTGATGCTCGTCGGCGGTGGTGAATTCTATCTTGTATCCGAATTCCTCGGCGACCAGCACGAGGGCTTCCGCATCGAGACGCTGGTTTATGGAGACCATCAGACCCAGATTCATGCAGGCTTCGATTACCTTGGTGACGGGGGTGCTGTTCATCATCGTGGCCAATTCGTTGACGGTGACGAATTCCGTCACTTTGAGAATATTGCTCTCCATCTGTTCGAGTTCCTGTTCCTCTGCCAGACGTTCCTGATACTGCTCCCTCTTGTCGCGTTTATGCTTTGATGTCTTGGTCTTGCCCTTGCCTTCCGTCATTCGGGCATAGGTTTCCTTTATCTGCTTCTGTATCTGATCTTCGTCTATCTCCGGACGGATGGGCTTGAACCTGTCCTTGGAACGATTCTTCTTCTGATTCTGGTTCTGGTTCTGTGATCCCTTGCCGTTCTGGGAATTGTTCTGCTGGCCGTTCTGCTGGCTGTTGCGCGGTTTGTCGATACCGCCCTTCGTGATATCCACTTTCGCGCCGCTCTTCTTTATCCTCTCTCTCTTCCCTTTGTGTTCGTGGTCGTGTGACGGCCTCTTTTCCAATTGGGAGAGATCCATTTTCCCAGCTATCTTCGGTCCTTCCAGTTTTTCGTAATGAGTTTCGATATGTTCTATGACCGGTTTTGCAGGCTGGGCCGGTGCTTCATGGGCGGGTACGGCCTTATCCTTCGCGGCAGCTGCAGGTTCGACGGCCTGGGCCTTCGGCTGATGAGGTTTGGATACGTGCCCTTTCGAATCGATCTCCAATCTGCCTATTACCTTTACCGAAGGTTTTTCCTGGACCTCGGGAGCCTTTTCCGCTTCCTGTGTTTTTTCATTCCGGGCATCTGCAGAAGGTTCCTGTACCATTTCAGGTGTCTGGGGTGCGGTCTCTTCCGCCTCCTTTACGGACGGCGTGGCCTCCGCCTCCTGTGCCGTCTCCTGTGCCGGAACGGGTTCGGGTTCCGGCACAGGGGTCTGTTCCGGAACCTTTTCAACTTCCGGTTTCACAGGTTCGGTCCGAGTGCCATTATCCGATTCGGGAACAGTCGTGTCCGGACTCTTCACTTGAGGTTGAGGCTCCGGCGTGGGAGTAACTGCCGGAACTGGCTCTTTCGAAAGAGTGGAATTCGTTTTTATGAGAAGTTCCTTCTCATGTTCTTCCGAATCCTCATCGTGGGACGAATGATGCTCCTGCTCGGTGATCTCCTTGAATTTTATGGCCACTTTCTTGGACTGCTCCTTTATCATCTGCTCCTTCCCGAACTCCTTGGCGACCATTTCGTACTGACTGCCGTCTATCTTGGCGTTGGGATTGGATTCGATGTTGAAGCCCTTTTTATTCAAAAAATCCACGAGGGTATTCACTCCGATGTTGAATTCCTTTATTACCTTGCTTATTCTTATACTTTCGTTTTCCGTCATATAATTACTCCCTTTATTATTTCAGTTTATCAAGATTCCAAGTTCCGTATCGGTCCGTTATTCTTCGAATTCCGCCCTGAGTACTTTCTGTACGAACAACGCATCGGCTTCTTCGAGTTCGGAACGTTTCACTATTTCGCTTACCGGAAGGGCCAGTACGCTCTTGGCGGTATCGCATCCTATGCTCTTGAGTGAATCCAGCATCCAGGATTCGATTTCATCGGAGAATTCTTCGAGCATCACATCTTCTTCGTCCTCGTCGAGTTCGCGGAACACATCTATGTCATATCCTGCGAGCTGGCCTGCCAATTTGATGTTGCTTCCGCCCTTGCCGATGGCCAGTGACACCTCCTCCGGCTTCAGATATACGCTGATGCGCTTGTCCTCGTCATTTATCTTCATGGAAGATATCTTGGCGGGGCTGAGTGCCCTCTGGATGAGAAGCTGGATATTCGATGTCCAGTTGATGATGTCTATGTTCTCGTTTCTGAGCTCGCGGACGATGCCGTGGATACGTGATCCCTTCACGCCTACGCAGGCTCCTACGGGATCGATGCGCTCATCGTATGATTCCACAGCCACCTTGGCGCGTTCCCCGGGAATCCTCACCACTTTCTTGATGGTGATGAGGCCGTCGAATATTTCCGGCACTTCCTGTTCGAAGAGTCTCTCGAGGAACATCGGAGATGTCCTGGAGAGGGTGATGACCGGAGTGTTGTTCTTCATCTCGGCACTGAGGATGACAGCGCGTGTGTTCTCACCTTTTCTGAAGAAATCGGAAGGTATCTGTTCCCCTTTCGGAAGAACCAGTTCGTTCCCCTCCTCGTCCATTACGAGGACTTCCTTCTTCCATACCTGATATACGTCACCTACGAAAATCTCTCCGATGCGGTTCTTGTACTTGTTGAAAAGATTGGCCTTTTCTATGTCCATTATGCGTCCTGAAAGATTCTGACGGATATTCAGGATGCCGCGGCGGCCGAAACTTGAAAGGGGCACAAGTTCGCTGTACTCCTCACCGATTTCATAACTGGGATCTATCTTCTGGACATCGGTCAGTGAAATCTGGGATGCCGTGTCTTCAACCGTCTCCACGACCTCACGTTTCCACCATATTTCGAAATCTCCCTTGTCTATGTTGACGATGATGTCGAAATTATCGGCGGACCCGTACATTCTTTCGAGTTGGGTGCGGAAAACATCTTCCAGAACACTTATCATAGTGGGTCTGTCGATATTCTTGCCTTCCTTGAATTCGGCGAAGGTGCTAATCAGATTGATGCCTTCAGTTTCTTTTTTTTCCATTTTATAGTGTTGTGTTTCTTGAATTATTCTTCTTTTCCGGCGGAACTGACCATCAGGGAGAAATCTTCCCGGTCCCTGTCCAGCCGTGACTCCACGAACCTGCTGAGCGCCACGCAGTCGTCGATGCATACGGGTCTCCCCGGGATGTCGAAGAAGATTTTGACGTTATTGGCTTTGTTTACTTTCACATCCTTCAGAACCACTCCGTTCTCCTGAGGATATTCTGCAACGATCTGTTCGATGGTCGATTTTTCTATCATAACTTTCATTCGGGCCGTATGTCCCGTACGGCATTTGGTGTTCCGTGATATGTATGAGGAACGTAATTGTAATAAAGAAGGGGACTTGCGTCCCCTTTTCACTCGTCCCGTCTGGCTGCAAAAGTAGCAATTATTATTTTAATAGCAAAAAAAGTGTTTTCTTTGCATCCGCGAATCGTCACGGCGGCATCCGGACACTGAAAATCGCTTTTTTTCACGTCCGCCGGTTGATGATGATAACCTTTTTAGCATTCCTGAACGAAATGGAAGTATCAGCACAAGTCATAGCCGATCACCTGGGTGGTGAAATAATAGGCGATCCTGCGGTCAAAGTGTCATCCGTGGCGAAGATAGAGTCCGGGCGTCCCGGAAATATCTGTTTCCTCGCCAATCCCAAATATGAGAGATATCTGTACACATGTAATGCCTCCGTCATCCTTCTGAACAGAACTTTCGAATTGAAGGAGCCTGTCAGACCGACCGTAATCCGTGTGGACAATGCCTATGAAGCGGTGGCTTCTCTGCTCGATCTTCTCAATTCCCTGAAGAAGGGCAGGCGCAGGGGCAGGGCCCTCAGCGCCCGCATAAGTCTCGGCGCCCGCATCGGAAAAGGTGTCTGGGTGGGCAGTTTCTCCTGTGTGGGGAGGAAGAGTGTCATAGGGAAAGGATGTCAGATTTATCCTCAGGTTTACATAGGGGACGATGTGGTCCTCGGGGAGGATTGCGTTCTTTATCCCGGAGTGAAAATTTATCAGGGGTGCAGGATAGGTGACAGGTGCATTCTGCATGCCAATGTCGTGATAGGCTCGGACGGTTTCGGGTTCGC
>DCIQ01000139.1:5582-8298 GCA_002317435.1 Bacteroidales bacterium UBA1722
GTGGAGATAGGTGCCAATACGGTGGTGGACCGTGCCACGATGGGCTCCACCGTAATCGGGAAAGGGGTGAAACTTGACAATCTGATTCAGATAGCGCATAATGTCACGGTAGGTGCCAATACGGTGATGGCCGCCCAGTCCGGTATCGCCGGTTCTTCCCACGTGGGGGCGCAGTGCCAGATAGGCGGGCAGGTGGGGATATCGGGACACCTGACCATAGCGGACGGGACCCAGATAGCCGCCCAGGCCGGAGTCCTCGGGGATATCAGGGAGAAGTCAGTGGTTATGGGATCTCCCGCATTCGAATATAAGGATTTCCTGAGGGCGTATGCAATTTTCCGCAGGAATGCCAGAAATTCAAAGAATAAATAGTATATTTGCCGCCGGATTTTTTGGAAATGGTTCAGTATCAGAATACACTGAAGAGGAAATATACTTTTGAAGGAAAGGGGCTTCATTCCGGTCAGAAGGTGAGGATGACTTTGGTGCCTGCAGAAGCGGGGACCGGTATCCGCTTTTTGAGAAAGGATGTTTCCGACGATGCGTTCATACCTGCGGTGGTGGATTATGTCACTCTGACCAACAGAGGCACCACATTGGAGAAGGATGGCCTGAAGGTCTCCACGATAGAGCATATCCTCTCCTGTTTCTATGCATTGGGTGTGGATAACGCAGTCATAGAACTCGATAATTTCGAAGCACCCATACTGGACGGGAGCGCCAAGCCGTATACCGATGCCATCTGTCCCGACGGACTCCTCACTCAGGATGCTCCCAGAGAATACTATAACGTGACCGAGCCTCTTCATTTTCTGGATGAGAAGACGGGTTCGGAACTGACCATTCTTCCTGCAGAATCGTTTTCTGCGGATCTCACCATAGACTACGGTTCGAAGGTGCTCGGGGTACAGACATCCCATTATGATGAAGGGATGGATTATGCCGCGGAGATCGCACCCTGCCGGACTTTCGTGTTCTTCCATGAACTTGAGTTCCTCTATTCGAACGGTCTGATAAAGGGTGGAGACCTCGAAAATGCGCTGGTGATAGTGGAACATCCGGTTCCGGAGGAAACTGTCAGGAAAATGGCGTCCCTGTTCAATGTCGAGCACATAGACGTAAAGCCTGACGGTTATCTCGACAATGTCGTCCCCCGTTTCACGAACGAATGTGCCAGACATAAAATGTTGGATATACTCGGAGATTTCTCGCTGGTCGGATATCGTATCAGGGGGAGAATCGTGGCGAACAAGTCGGGACACAGGGTCAATACGGAAATGGCCAGACTGATACGGACCCAAATGATCGGAAACAATAGAAATTAGAGATATGAATATAGCACAATACAGCACTGTCCATCCGAATGCGAAGATAGCTGATAACGTAGAGATCGGTCCCTACTGCTACATCGCTGAAAATGTGGAGATCGGAGAAGGGACGGTTATCGGTCCCCATGTGACCGTTTTAGACTACGTCAAGATAGGCCGTGACTGCAAGGTGTTCCCAGGGGCGGTTCTGGGTGCGGTTCCTCAGGATTTGAAATTCCGTGGAGAGGTCTCCTGGGTGGAGATAGGTGACCGTACCACCATCAGGGAATGTGCCACGGTGAACCGTGGTACCGCCGCCAGCGGAAAAGCTCTTACCAAGGTGGGGGATGACTGTCTGCTGATGTCCTATTCGCATACGGCTCATGACTGCCTTATCGGAAATCACGTCATACTGGTAAGTTACGTGGGATTGGCAGGGGAGACTCAGGTGGATGACTGGGCCATAATAGGAGGTGCTTCCGCCGCTCATCAGTTCACCCATATCGGTGCGCACGCCATGATTGCAGGCGGATCTCTCATTTCGAAGGACGTTCCTCCTTTCGTGCTGGCCGGACACAGACCCCTTTCGTATTGTAATGTCAATCTGGTGGGTTTGCGGCGTCGCGGTTTTTCAAATGACCAGATAGAACGCATCCGTGACATATACCGTATAATATATCAGAGCGGACTGAACCGTACAGATGCCTGCATATTCGCGGAGAAGGAAGTTCCCGCTTCGCCGGAGAAACAGTTGATTCTGGACTTCGTGCGCAATTCCAAGCGGGGCATCATCAGGTTCAGCGGAGATTCTTCCGAAGACTAGCTTCATCGGATATACGGAAAATCATGTGCGGTCCTGCAGACGATATCAGAGATTTGTCCTGCAGGACTGTCGTTTTGAGCACTGCCTACTTCCCTCCGGTGGAGTATTTCTGTGCGATGGCCCGTGCGAAGGATGTTCTGCTGGAGAAGTGTGATTCTTTCGTGAAACAGACTTACAGGAGCCGGTGCAGGATACTGTCGGCAGGCGGGGTGGAGAATCTTACGCTTCCGGTGGTCCACGGAGATTCCAGACTGATTACCGATATGTCGGTGGACAGGTCTTCCGCCTGGGTGAGACAGCACGAGGGGGCGCTGGTGTCAGCCTATAGGTCATCTCCTTTTTTCATATATTATCAGGATGATATTTTCAGCTGTATGGAATCTGCAGAATCCTCCTTGTTCGAATTCAATCTGAAAATCATCAGAATTATGGCGGAATCGCTGGGACTTAAATCCGATATCCGATGTACTGAAGAATATGTCCCGTCCTATGGGGACGGATATGTCGATTTTCGGGAGGCCATCCATCCGAAGCGTCCCGTACCGGAGGGACTGGCTCCGGGGAGGGAATATTATCAGGTCTTTTC
>DCIQ01000139.1:8414-8782 GCA_002317435.1 Bacteroidales bacterium UBA1722
GTCTCAGAATTTGAATCCGACGGTAAGGAGCAGTTTCCATGGACGCATGGTTTCGGAAATCAGGGGCGCTTCCATATAATCGTCATCTATGTTATAATAGTCATCGTATGGAAGGTATGAAATGTCGTGGTTCAACTGCTGCCGATAGGCCAGGTCTATGAAAAATATCTCATTTCTGTAACCGAAGCCGGCCGAAATGATATGCCTGCTCTTGTCCGAAATGTTTTTGGCCAAATCGTCTCCGAAGAAAAGATGATCTCCCAGCGGGGAAGTTATCAGATTATACCCCATCCTGAATGCGAATTGGGGTGCGAATCTGATTTCCGTGCCGACCCGCAGGGTGTGACTTGTGGAGAGGTATTCCGAAA
>DCIQ01000139.1:8852-9257 GCA_002317435.1 Bacteroidales bacterium UBA1722
AGTTCATGTAAGAGTAGTCTGCCGAGATGACCGCTGTTTTCCCGATGGTGTATCCGATACCCACATTCCATTTGAAAGGAGACCTTATGGAGTATCGGCTCTCTCCATAGGGAGAATCGCAGTATTGGTCTTTATCCTTATATGCCACGGAATAGGCATCGACACTTTGAGTCCATCGGTCGGTGATACGTTTCCATGTGGGAGTGCTGATGGAGGCTCCTATGCTGAGACCTGCCGCAGGACGGTATATGAGACCTGCCTGAACCTTGAATCCGAACCCTTTCGCAGTCCTGTCATATCTGTATTTCATATATGAGAAGCCTTCTTCGAAGTCGTCGTGGTTGATGGCCTGTTCGTAGAACATCTCCGAGTCGGAATACCAGATGGTCTGCATGGTCAGATTCA
>DCIQ01000087.1:0-161 GCA_002317435.1 Bacteroidales bacterium UBA1722
ACAGACCCGGCCGGACCCCGTCCACAGTAACCCCGACCACCGGTCCGTGGGATTCACCGAATATGCTCAGTCTGAAATGATGTCCGAAAGTATTCATGATATGCACTGTTTGGAAACCGTCACCGACGGCCTCACCGTTTCTCAAAATTAGTAAAAAATCC
>DCIQ01000087.1:257-2583 GCA_002317435.1 Bacteroidales bacterium UBA1722
CTCAATGCCATCCGATGGTCGCGGTGCGCGCTGACGCACCCTCCGTGCAGAGTACCGCCCGTGACATACATCACCCCGTCCCTGACAGCGACCACACCGCCGAGGGCAGTCAGTTCCGACAATATCGCCTCAGCCCTGTCGCTCTCCTTCGCGAAGAGCCTCCGCACCCCACCTATGGCACTGGTCCCCTCACAGAAGCAGCCCAGCACCGCCAGCACCGGAAAAAGGTCCGGGCAGTCGGCGGCATCGAACGAAAACGCCTTCAACTGCGGCCCGCACATCCGCAGCACGTCCATCACCCTCTCATCAGCCTGACCGGTCCCCAGAGGCGGCAGCACGAACCCTCCGGCCGGAATCACCTCTCCCCGGCTTTTCTTTCCGCCTGCGGCAATATGTCCGGCCACCGCCAGATATGCCGCGGAACTCCAATCGGCCTCGAGAGCGAAATCCGCGGGCCGGTAACGCTGTCCTCCGGGAATCGAGAATACCGTCGGATCGGCCCCTATTGCCGTCAGGCTATCTATCCTTATTCCGAATCTTCCGAGCACCTCCACCGTCATCTTCAGATAAGGTACGCTGGAAGGATGTTCCACCGTCAGCAGGGAGTCCCTTTCCGCCAGCGGCAGTGCGGCCAGCAGGCCGGAAATGCATTGAGAACTCGCCGAACCGTCCACAGCGATACGGCCGCCTGCGAGCGCTTCGCGGAGAGTGAACGGCACCTTCGTCCCGGATATCCGCACTCCCGCGGCACCCATCACATCCCCTACGTCGGACAAATCCCTCGTCAGGAGAGAACCTCTGCCGGTCACTGTAATCCCCGAATTCGATGCAGTCATCAGCGAAGCGAGGGGCACCATCATCCTGGTCAGCAGTCCGCTCTCCCCGGTGAACACTTCACGGCAGCGGACGGACCGGATGTCAACGCCCTTTATGGAAAGGGTGGTCCCATCCACAGTCACCCGTGCACCCAGACCTCTGACAATATCCATCGCAGCCTCCGTATCCTCACATCCGGCATAACCGCGCAACACACTGGTCCCGTCACTCAGTCCGGCGGCGAGAATGGCCCGCTGTGCCTGGCTCTTGGAACAGGGGAAGGTCCCATCCTCCCATCGGGCCGACCGGTGAAGATTATACGGATAGGCTGAGACATCCAACATCCCGCGCATCTGGGCGGAAGTGAACTGCCCCGCAGCGGTGGCACAGTCCGCATCTGCAGCCGCATAAGTGAACGGGGCCCCCATATCCAGACAAGACTTTCTGGTGAAACGTCCCTTCTCTCCCATACAGAACGCCACCAACGGTCTGTCATCTCCCTTTCGCCGATAGAGATCCATCACCTTCGAAGCATCTTCTATGCTTCCGGCCGCAGTGACTACCTTTACGATGTCCGCACCGCGGCTTACACATATACCGTATATCTCCAGCAGCTCATCGATACAGGGAGTGGAACGGAAATCGTGGAAGGAGACTATGAAACGGCCGCTGAGAGAATGTATCTTCTCCCTGACCTCGTCAGAGAGACTTTTCGGGGTTTCCATCTCCACGTCCACATACTCCACCTCCCCGAATGAAACCATCCCCAGGACATCGGACAGAAAGCGGCTGCCATTTTCCCCCCGGCAGGTGAGTATCTTCGGACACTCTATCCTGCACAGGAGTCCTGCAGTCACTTCGGGAGAAAAACCGCACAGATCCGCCCGCAGTTCGACCATCTCTTCCATTTTCGCGGCAGAGATGCACTCTTCGGGAGCGGGATACATCAGACTTGTGCAGATAACGGCCATATTCTGTCCTCGATGATGACTTGACTCAAGTTTCGCAAATGTGAAACTTGAGTGACTTATTGACAAAACTATAAAAAAAATGAGTACTTTTATGAATTATTGATCATGAGCATACGTAGTTTTATACAGGACAGGAAAACAAACACACGGCCACTGATTATCGCAGGTCCGTGCAGTGCAGAAAGCAGGGAGCAGGTACTTGGTACGGCAGAAGCAGTAGCAGCCCTGGGTGTGAGCATCTTCAGGGCAGGTATCTGGAAGCCCAGGACCAAGCCGGGAGGGTTCGAAGGCATAGGCGTCCGCGGCCTTGAATGGCTGGCCGAAGTCAGGGAGAAGACCGGAATGGCTGTCACTACGGAAGTGGCTACACCGGCCCACGTCGAAGCGGTCCTGACAGCCGGAGTGGATATCCTCTGGATCGGAGCCCGCACGGCGGCCAACCCGTTCGCCATGCAGGAACTCGCCGAATCACTGAAAGGGACCGGGGCGGCCGTACTGATAAAGAATCCAGTCAATCCGGACCTGGAACTATGGTGCGG
>DCIQ01000087.1:2693-6004 GCA_002317435.1 Bacteroidales bacterium UBA1722
CCCATCTGGCAGATTCCCATCGAGATGAGAAGGAGATATCCGGGACTCTCCATCATCTGCGACCCGAGCCATATCGCCGGCCGCCGCGAATTGGTGGAGTCGCTCTGCCAACAGGCCATGGACCTGAAATTCGACGGTCTGATGATAGAAACCCACTGTCACCCCGAGTGTGCTCTCAGTGATGCCAGACAGCAGGTCACCCCGGAAGAACTCTCTTCGATTCTGAACCGGCTCATCATAAGGGACAACGAACAGATGACCGATGATATCGCCCTGTTCCGGTCCAGGATTGATATCATAGACCGCCATCTTCTCCAGCTCCTTTCCGACAGGATGGACATCTCGCGCGACATAGGTTCCTATAAAAGGGAGCATAATATTCCGGTCCTGCAGAATAACAGGTATGACACCATCCTGAGGGACAGTGTCCGCATAGGAGAAGAACTCCGGCTGGATCCCGACTTCGTCGCGATGATAATCAAAGCGATTCACGAAGAAAGCATCAAACAGCAGATCTGATGCTCAGGATAGCCGCCACTGCTGACCTTCACGGACATCTCCCGGAGATCGATCCGGCAGATATCCTATGTATCGCCGGGGACATCTTCCCCGCGGAATACGACGAAAACCCCTCCATGCAGGAGGAATGGTTCCGGGACAAATTCACCTTATGGATTCAGAAACTCCCCGTCCGGCGTATCGTCCTCATCGGAGGAAATCACGACAGATTTCTGGAAATACGCTCCGGGGAATTCATAAAACGGTACGGCAGCCCGGACGGCAGACTGGTCTATCTTGACGGCACTTCCGTCACATTGAATCTTCCCGGAGGGAAAGTGCGGATTTTCGGTTCTCCGTACTGCCCTCTCCCAGTCAGACATACAGCCTTCTGCATGGAACCCGCCCTCCTGGCAGACAAGTTCCCGCCCGAAGAACTTGCAGCGGCGGACATAATCCTTACCCACACACCACCGTCGGGTGCCGGCGGACCCGGAACTCCGGCCGCGGAGCCGTGGCTCGATCTGGGATGCAGAGAACTGGAGCAGGGATTGCGCAGAGCGCAGGACATCTCCTCACATACCTCCGCCCCCGATGCCGGGACCACATCTCCCGACAGTCATCCCGTACTCCTGCTCTGCGGACATATCCATCAGGGATCACACGAAACTGTCCGCCTCGGACGGTTCGCCATCACCAATGTCGCCTTTACCGATAACGACAAGATGGAGGCTTATCCGGTTCGGTACTTTTAGGGGAGGAACTCTGTAGGAGTCACATTAAAACCGCATTGTAGATATCTACAATGCGGTTTTTCTTTATCTCCGTACCACCGATTTTATTTGAGAGATTGCAAATCATCTCATAATTGGGTCATATTTCTCTTGTTCGGAACAGGAGCATATTGCGCATATGGTGTCAGTTACTCCTGTTGCGCCTGTTGCGTCTATGGCGCTCATTGCGTACGTGGAGTATGTTGCGTATGTTCCGAACTGACGACTGTTGCGCCCATGTTTTTAGTTCCGAACAGGAGACAGTTCGGAACTTGCCTACTATGGGTAATACAGGGCCTCGGGTATAATTCCGTCTGAAAAATAAACGAAAGTATTTTAGTGCAAGGAGTGCAGATGTAATACAAATCCCATCTGCGCTTTTCTCCGAAAATCCTTGCACGTCCGCGGGACGGGCCATCTCGCCGTCGGAGTTGCGAGGTTATTTTTACATTTGGCATCCATTTCTAATTTGACTCTAACCCCATATTCTGTACCGGATAATGGATGTCTTTGATTACATTTGTGGTGCTATTAAGATCTATACGGAATGAAAAGTATGTTAATCAAAGATACCACTTCTATGGAACGCATTCAGATTGTCAAGGATGCACTTGAAGGGGAATAGCTTAATAAACTCTTGAAGTTCTGGACACTCTTCATCGGCATCGGTGCTGTGTGGGGAGCCATGATGATGTGGATTGACCCCACCGGGAAAATGTGGGGGATGGACCCGCTGCTGGAGATGATGCGCTCGAAGATGCCTTGGCCAGACATCTTCTTCATGAATCTCGTTCCCTCTGGCTTTGCCCTTCTCTTTGTCAACGGATTCACCCAGCTTGCCGCATATTATCTCATAAGAAAGAATCACCGCTTTGCCCCACATTCCGTATGTGCCTGCGGAATAATCCTGATGCTCTGGATTTCACTTGAATGGTTGATATTCGGTTTCAGCTGGCTGCCAAATCTCTATTTCGCATTCGGCGTTCTTGAAGCCTGTACTGCACTGATATACATCAAGGCATTATGAAGGCTTTATTAACTCCACCAAACGTCATCTCATTATCACGAGGTACTGCAGCTATTGCTATGCTTTTCTTTACGGTATTCAGTAAACCATTCTGGATATTCTATTGCTGGGGAGGAGTGTCTGATATGATTGACGGTCCAATTGCCAGAAAGATGAAAATGACTAGTGAACTGGGGTCTAGAATTGACAGTATCTCAGATTTATTATTTTTGGTATGCTCAGCAATAGCGTTATTACCATTCATCTCGCTGCCGATTTGGATCTGGATATGGGTAACATCAATCGGCGTTATCAAGGCTGCATGCATTATCATCAAGTCATATCGAAGCCGTATCCCGGAAGTGCCTCATTCAATGATGAACAAAATGACCGGTTTCCTGCTCTTCTGCCTACCATTTTCTATCAATACTATAGGCATATTCATTACTTCAATAATTGTTTGCACCGTCGCATCTGTCGGAGTTCTGACGGATATCGTATCTTTGCAGAACCAAAGAAATGTAGAAAGCACTTGACTCGTACCTTACGTCGTGTTGTACCTTTACCAAAAACAATTATGGTATTTGATTACAAAAAAGAATTCAAGGAGTTCTACCTCCCGAAGGACAAGCCGGATATCGTAACGGTACCCGCAATGAATTTTGTCGCGGTTCGTGGGAAAGGTGACCCGAACGAGGACAAAGGTGAATACATGGCCGCAATGCAAGTTCTCTACAGCATTGCGTACACCATCAAGATGAGTAAAATGGGTGACCACCGCATCGAAGGCTACTTCGACTATGTCGTCCCGCCGCTGGAGGGCTTCTGGTGGCAGGAAGTCGCTGGAAAAGCCATCGCCGGATTTGACTATGGCGACAAGGCCTCAATGTGCTGGATAAGCCTCATCCGTCTGCCGGACTTTGTTACGCGGGCTGATTTTGAATGGGCGGTTGCAGAAGCGACGTCAAAGAAGAAGGCTGATTTCTCAAAAGCGGAATTCTTTACATACGAAGAGGGCCTCTGCGTCCAGTGCA
>DCIQ01000154.1:0-901 GCA_002317435.1 Bacteroidales bacterium UBA1722
CCCGAGGCCCGACTTCAGGGTCAGAGGCATATTTGAACAATGCCGGTGCGTCAGACTCCTCCCACGCGCGAAGTATCAGCCTTTCAGTTGTCAGTCCATCAATCGAAAAGCCGTTCTGTCCGGCATATTCCTTCACCAATTCAACTGTCGCCGGCTCGTCATTATACGGTCCATAGTGCATGCACTGGACGCAGAGGCTTTCCTCGTATGTTAAGAACTCCGCCTTTGAGAAATCAGTCTTCTTTTTCGCCGTCGCTTCCGCAACGGCCCATTCGAAATCAGTTTTCGCAACGGAGTCCGGCAGACGTATCAGGCTTACCCAGCACATTGAGGCCTTGTCGCCATAATCGAATCCTGCGACGGCTTTCCCCTCAACCTCCTGCCACCAGAATCCATCAAGCGGAGGAACGACATAGTCGAAGTATCCTTCGATGCGGTGGCCCCCATCTTGCTCATCTTGATGGTGTATGCGATGCCGTAGAGAACCTGCATTGCCTCCATATATTCACCTTTATCCCCGTTCGGATCACCTTTCCCGCGAACTGCGATGAAATTCATTGCCGGTATCGTCACGATACCCGGCTTGTCCTTCGGGAGATAGAACTCCTTGTACTCTTTGTTGTAACAGTAGCACAAATTTAATCAAAGACGTCCAATTGTTACAATCTATTATCGCATCATCTGAGACCTGGCACTCGACACGTACTCTTTAGCCACTCGGGCATCTTTCCGTATTGTGATGGGGACGGCCCGATTGCCGCTCCGCGGCTGTTTTCGTCTAGACTCCCTTTATAACCGCAATCGGTTCCAGCGAAGTCACTATTCTGGTAAGGTCCGCCTGGCTGGCCATGACCTCGTCAATGTCCTTGTATGCGGAAGACGCTTCCTCAAGGTCCTTCTG
>DCIQ01000154.1:915-8720 GCA_002317435.1 Bacteroidales bacterium UBA1722
ACTATGCCCTTCGCGTCAAGCTTTGCCTGCTCGTCTGCAAGACTCAGAGTCCTTACCGCCTCTGTCCTTGACATCACCCTTCCGGCTCCGTGAGAGCAGGACATGAAGGATTCGGGATTTCCCAGGCCTTCGGTGATGTAGGATTTCGTACCCTGGGATCCGGGGATGATGCCGATCTCCCCCTCCCTGGCCCTGGTGGCCAGAGAGACTTAAGGAAGCTGCCAAGCTCTACGAATAGGCATCTTCATCTGAATACTGATACAAAAATATAATTTATGATTCGCTGATTATACTAAGGTCAATGATTACTTCCGGTTTGGATTTTTCGGAAACCATCCTTTTCTGACCCTCTGCTCTTGCTCGAATATCTCGAGGATGGACCAGAAACAGCTGAATCCCGCAACTCCCAGGATGGTGGCCGGTATGACTCCGGCCACAAAAAGCGATCCGGCACAGAAGGCGATACCCCCCAATGCGAATACCCACCAGCATCCTGTACCGAAATAGTAGTGTGATTTTATAACTATCGGATGGAATACTCCTATCAGGAGGAATGCCGCCGCTCCCAGTATTATGCCTGTCCAGTTCATATCAAAGTGAATTATAGAGTGCTGTCGTTAATCTGCCTCTGCAGTTCTGCAAGAAATTGAGCTCCCTGCATACCATCCATCTGGACATGATGGAACTGGAACGATATCGGCAGCAGGTATCTGAACCATTTCCTGCGGTATCTCCCCCACATCACCATCGGATTCGTGAACATATCAGTGTATTGGTTCGTTATGCTGTCCAGCTCTGTCCGGATGATGGCTGATGTTCCTACCACCATCGTATCTTTCAGGAAAGTGCTCTCACAAGTGCTGGAGGCCACGGATGTCAGGCGCAGATATTCCCTGTTGAACTCATCAAGACTGTCCGTCACAGGTATGTCGCATGAGTTGATTCCTCCTTTGATATTCTGCACTATGACATTGACGGACAATGTATCATATTGATACAGTCCATCCTTCTCCGGAAGAAGAAAGAACTCCTTCAGACCGGATGCCGCCTTCCCTATGCACCAGCACAGAAGCATATTGAACTTCATCTCATGCTTCCGGCCGGATTTCACCAGTCCGGTTACATCAACCGTCTTTGTGAGGGTGACCATCGGCATAGGTGAGGACATCCATAGCCTGTATGCGTCAGCCCTGACGGTATCATCAGGATTCACTTGCTTTTTCACAATTCGTTCAATTATCGTACAGTTACCATTGCAGTTCCTGTTCCGGGAATGTCTTTTATCGGAAGGCTAAGGTAACCAAATCTTCATCAACAGAAAAATATATTTCATAGCATGTGAGATATTCAGGAAATGGTATACCTTTGAACATGTTAATAACTCAAGTTTCGCAAGTGCGAGATTTAATCAAGATATGAATATGGTTAATGTAAGAATATTGTTGAAACTGGCTGCGATATGTTGCCTGACATCTTGTTCGATCAACACCGGAAAAGTGGATGTTTCGAAGCCTGTGGTTCTGGGTGTGGAACGGTTGGATGAGTATCTGCCGTTGTTGGATGGGAAGCGTGTCGGACTGTTCAGCAATTCCACGGCCGTGTCGGGAGAGACCAATGAACTCACCCTGGACCTGCTGCTCAGGAGCGGAGTGAACGTCACGACGATTTTTTCGCCGGAACATGGCTTTCGCGGTTTCGCTGATGCAGGAGAGGCCATCCCTGACAAGGTGGATGAGAAGACGGGAATCTACATTGCTTCTCTTTATGGCGCCTCATCACCTGATTCCGCCGGCATCCGTGGCGGCATTGACAGTGTTGATGTGATATTGGTCGATATCCAGGACATAGGATTAAGATATTTCACATACTACATAACCATGATGGATATGATGAATATGGCCATCGCTTATGACAAGGATTTCATAGTGTTGGACCGTCCCAATCCGAACGGCAGTTATGTGGACGGTCCCATATTGGATATGAAATATAAGTCCGGCGTAGGTGTGGTACCGATTCCGGTGGTGCATGGAATGACTATCGGGGAGCTGGCCATGATGATAGACGGAGAGGGATGGCTGGAAGATGGAAAACATCTCAAAAATCTGACTGTTATAGACTGCCTGAATTATGATCATCAGCGCAGATATTATTTGACTGCCAAATGTGGTCCCAATTTACGCACACAGCACTCCGTGTATTTATATCCGTCAGTCTGTTTCTTTGAAGGAACGGTCATGAGCCTCGGAAGAGGAACGGAAATTTCGTTTGAAGTATTCGGGCATCCATCTCTGAAAGACAGTCCGTTTGTCAAGGATAACTTCAATTTCACTCCACAGCCGATAAGTGGAGCACATCATCCGTTATACGAGGGTCAGACTTGTTACGGAAGGGATCTCAGAGTCATTGATGACGAAAAAATCATCAGCAACGGGATAGATCTTTCATATGTGATAGAAGCATATCAGATGATGGGATGTCCCGGAGATGCATTTTTTACACCTCATTTTGAAAATCTTATAGGGTGCGACTATGTCAGGAAGATGATAATAGAAGGTTGTTCGGCTGAAACTATCGAAAAATGTTGGAAGGAAGATGTAGGACAGTTCGAATTACAACGTAAGAAATATCTCAGATATAAGGAATAATCGTCTTGCTTGGACGGAGTTCACTTATACAAGTCAAATACTTATGCCGATCATTCATATCACATCACTTTCAGACCCTGGCGTGGAAGTGTTTTCATCGCTGACCGAGGCGCAGTTGTGTGACAAGCGTCTGTCCGATGAAGGTATTTTTATCGCTGAAAGCGGAAAAGTCATCAACGTAGCCTTGGATGCCGGATGCAAGCCATTGTCGATGCTTTCTGAAGAAAAACGCCTGAAAGGCTCTACTGCGCAGGTGGTGGAGCGGATGGGAGATATTCCCATCTATGTAGGAAGCCGTGAATTGCTTAACGGATTGACAGGTTATCCATTGACCAAAGGCGTCCTATGTGCCATGCGCCGACCGGAACTTCCGTCCGTCGGAGAAGTTTTGAAGGATGCTCACCTGATCGTTGTTATAGACAGTGTCACCAACACCACCAATATCGGAGCCATTTTCCGCTCGGTGGTGGCACTGGGTGTGGATGCAGTGTTGCTGACACGCACGACCTGCGATCCGTTGAACCGCCGTGCCGTGCGCGTTTCTATGGGAACGGTGTTCCAGGCACCTTGGACCTGGCTGGATGCTCCCGTCGGTTCGCTGCATGAGTACGGCTTCAAGACCGCTGCCATGGCCCTGACAGACCAGAGTATTCCGCTGGATGATCCAATTTTGAAGACTACGGACCGTTTGGCTCTGATTATGGGTACGGAAGGTGACGGACTCTCCCGTGAAACCATTTCAGAAGCGGACTATGTGGTACGCATTCCCATGAAGCACAACGTTGACTCGTTGAATGTGGCGGCTGCCGCCGCAGTGGCCTTTTGGGAATTGCGCAGGTTCTGACCTGCGCAATTATCAGCCTCTGAGTTTATTGAAAACTTGGGTCGACAAGAAACCGGCGACCAGAATGGCACTGGTGCCGAAAACTACTGTCAGATAGGTATGAACAGGCGATTTGAATGCAGGTATGCTCATATATGTTATCACCAGCAGACCTGCGATAACGCCGATTATTGCGGCAGTTCTGTTGACTTTCCTGCAGACGAGCGAAAGAAGGAACAGGCCAAGCATTCCGCCGCTGAAAATCGATGCCAGTTTCCACCAGGCATCAAGAATCCCGTCGATACTCATCATGGCCAGACCGACACATATCCCCAAGGCGCCGACGATGGCAGAGGAAAGGTATAGAATCTTCATGTGCCTCCTGTTGTCATCACAGCGAGGAAACAGTTTTTGGTAAAAATCAGTGAATACTATTGTCGCGGAAGAGTTTATGCTCGTCGTCACCGTGCTGATGCCGGCACTGAAAAGAGAAGCTGTCAGAAGCCCGGTCACACCGGCGGGAAGCCCGTGGACTATGAAGTGAGGGAACACTTTGTCAGCCGGAGTACCTGCCGGAAGCAAATCGGGGCAAGCGGAATAATATGCATAGAGCGCTGTGCCGATATATACGAATACGGCGGAGACGGGAATATAGAGGAGGCCTCCGAATAAAGTTCCCTTCACTGCTTCCGCCGTCGATTTTGCCGCCATATAGCGCTGGACATAATTCTGGTCGATACCATAATTCTGAAGATTCATGAAGATACCGTAGAGCATTACGACCCAGACGGTAGGCTGGGTAATGGAGGCACTGAGGCTTCCCAAGCTGAATTTATGGTCATTGGCAGCGATAGTGAAGATTTGGGACGGACCATCAGGCATTCCTGCCGTAATGATTACGGCACAGACGACGGCTCCAAGTATCAGGATGATACCTTGAATCGCATCAGTCCAGAGAACTGCCGAAATGCCGCCCAATACGGAAAACACGAGCGAAAGGAGTCCGGTAACGATAATGATGGTACCGATATCCCATCCGAACATTGAGTTGACGGGAAGGGCGAGAAGCAGGAGGATGGATCCGACACGGCATATCTGAGTCAACAGATAACATATGGCCACATAACAGCGTGCCCACCAGCCATATTTCTGTTCCAGATACTGATATGCAGAAACACTTCCGACGCCACGATATAGAGGAATGAATACTTTTGCGGCCAGCCAGGTGGAGAGCGGAATCATAAGGCTGAATATCATCTGATTCCAATTTCCGGCGTATGACCCTCCGGGCAGTCCCAGAAAACTTATGGAACTCACATAGGTCGCGAATATGGACATCCCCACCACCCATGCAGGAATATTTCCTTCAGCTTTCGTAAAAGCAGAAGCTCCTTTTCTGCTGCTTTTGTAGAAAGAGCAACCGAATATCGTCACGCCTCCGACAAAGAGAAAAAATACGATATAATCTGTAATAGACAAGTGCATCTGTTTGTTCCGTCCTAAATCAGTTACGAAAACGCTAATTTAGCATTATACCGTGAATTTTATGTAATTTTGCTCCCAATGGGCATAACTTGCAATTTTTTATCACTTCACAATATGAAGACAAATACACTCATCATCTTATTGGCACTTTCACTTGTATTCCCGGTCCTGCCGTCCTGTTCCGTTTCAGAACCGGCAAATGAAAATGAGGTAATGCCAGTCGAATCAAAAGGAGCTTATAAGCACGTCATCATCATCGGTGTCGATGGAGGTGGAGCGTTTTTCAGCCGCACCACCACTCCTGACACCTATGAGATCACCGGGCAAGGTGCATTTTCATATAATGCCAAAACATCTTATCCGACCATAAGCGCCCAGTGTTGGGGTTCGATGCTTCTCAGTGTTCTGCCAGAGTTCCACAGACTGTCAAACGACATAATCGGCAGCCGTCCGTACGATACGGAAAGCATCTATCCGTCCATTTTCAGGATAACCAGAGAGGCCATGCCCGAGGCAAACCTGGCATCGTTCTGCAACTGGAATCCGATAAACTACGGCATCATAGAAAACGACTTGAATGTAACCGAAGGCACAGGTGACGACAATGCCGTCTCCGCTCAAGTAGTCGAATACATCCAGCGGAATAATCCAACACTGCTTTTCGTACAGTTCGATTCCGTGGACGGTGCCGGTCATTCGAACGGTTACGGTACCGAAAAACATCTGGCCCAGCTGACTGCAGTGGATAAACTGATCGGCCAGATTCATGACGCTGTGGTAAAGAAGGGAATCTCCGACAATACCCTGTTCATCATATCTGCAGACCACGGCGGAACACCTCAGGGAAGCCATGGCGGAGACTCTTACGCCGAGCGCTATGTATTCCTCGGCATCAGCGGGAAAACAGTCGAGAAGAGTTCACAGATACTGGATGTGGAAGTGCGTGATATTCCCGCCATCGCCGCCTATGCTCTCGGTCTTGAGATTCCCGACACTTGGACCGGTCGCATACCTACAGGCGTATTCCCTGGAGTGGAAGCCACTGAACGCAAGGAAGCCGAGATTCCCGTTTCAGAGAACAGAAAACACACTACGGAGCCGACGCCGTCCCTCAGCGAGGTCACCAAAGTGCTCACCGGTCACAATGTCGCGGCTTACTTTCCATTCGACGGGAACACTTCCGATGCATATGGAGTAATGAATACATCGACTTCCGGAAAATTGTATTTCTACGATGCATATTTCGGAAAGGGTGTCGCACTGGATGACGGATACATCACTCTGCATAACACCACTGTCGGGACCGGATCATTCTCCGTTTCGTTCTGGATAAAGACGGACGGGGTCACCGGGGACCCTGCCATCATATCAAACAAGAATTGGGAGAATGGAGGCAATGACGGCTTCGTCCTGTCCCTGCGTTCGGGAGACATCAAATTCAATGCAGGAAGCAAATCGGCCGGAATCAGAATGGACGCTACGGCATCCCTTCCTCTCGATTACAAGGAAGGATGGATGCATGTCATACTGACCGTCAACAGAGCGGAACGCAAGGTTAAGCTGTACATTGATTTTTCACTGGAAAGTGAATTGGATATCCCCGATGGATTTTCAGGTAGTTCCCTGGATGCTCTCAATATGAACATAGGACAGGATGGTACAGGAAACTATGGTGACCATCTCCCCGCCCAGCTGGACGAAATGATAATCACCCGCGATGTGTTGTCCGAATCGGATATTACGGCACTGAAGAAGTTTTACGGAGCCGGTTTGTAAAAGCCTGATATTCCGCTTCCGTCATTCTGCGAAAGACCAGCCCTTACCGGCAGGCCGCTGCATCGTCCTCGACACATTCCGGACAAAATGTATTACCTTTACCGAAAATTCATTCAAAACAAAATATACTTTATGGACTGTACAAAATTAGGATTCAGTTACATCAAGACCAAATCGATCATCGCATCCGAATATAAAGACGGCAAGTGGACACCACTGAGAAGTTTTTCAGAAGACACATATCCCCTGGCCGCATATTCCCCTTCTCTTCATTACGGCATTTCCTGTTTCGAAGGCCTCAAGGCTTTCAATGGCGCCGACGGCCGCATAAGACTGTTCCGTCCCGAAGAAAACGCCCGGAGGATACAGCGGTCGGCCGCATTCCTGGGCATACCCGCTCCGGATGAGGAACTGTTCGTCTCCGCCTGTCTCAGAGCCGTAGATGAGAATCGAGAATTCATCCCTCCCTACGGATTCGGAGCATCTATGTATATCCGCCCGATTCTGGTCTGCACCATTCCGGATCTGGCCCTTATGCCCCCGCAGGACGGGATATTGTTCATGGTCATAGTAACCCCCATAGGAAGTTATTCCGGCAGCATCCTGAAGGAGATAAAGACAGTGATAGCCCGCGATCACGACAGGGCTGCTCCTCATGGAAGCGGACAGTACAAGGTCAGCGGAAACTATGCAGGAGCCATGCTGGCATCCCTTCAGGCCAAGAAAGACGGTTACAAGGACGTCCTCTATCTGAATCCGGGCGGATATCAGAACATAGATGAATTTTCTTCTGCGAATTTCTTCGCAATAAAAGGGAACACATACGTCACTCCCCTTTCGGACAGCGTACTGCCTTCGATTACCAACAAATCTCTCCAGCAGATCGCCGCAGATATGGGGATGAATGTCGAGAAACGGGTCGTTCCATGCGGGGAACTCCCGCAGTTCGATGAAGTGGGACAGTGCGGCACGGCGGTGGTCATCACTCCCGTGGGACAGATAGATGACAAGCCGTTCCTGCTCTCGGGAGAATTCCTGAACCGTTACCATTACGAGTATCAGGACGGATGCGGTGC
>DCIQ01000154.1:8735-13458 GCA_002317435.1 Bacteroidales bacterium UBA1722
GTGTCAAAACGTCTCTATAATGCCCTTACCGGCATACAGTTCGGAGAACAGCCCGACCTGCACGGATGGTGCGTGGAACTTTAGCTGAAGCCGGATATTCATAATCGGGCGTTCTCATTCGGACGTCATTATCGGTACAAAAAATAGTTACAATCATTCAGCCTGAACTTGAAGTTCCGATAAATTTTGCATACATTCGTGGCGCGAAAGCAAATCAACTGGTAATAAATTAACTTAAATTACGAATCATGAAAAAAATTTTAGGCCTGGCCGTCATTTTGTGCGGATTTTTCTGTCTTGCATCCTGTTCCACAAGTGAAAGTTCTGAATTCCGTTTCAGTCCCAGTTCTGTCACTATAGGTGTAGGCGAATCCACTACAGTTCAGGTTATCATCAAAGATGAAACCGGAGGAGAGAAAACTTGTCGTTACACCTGTCCTACGGACAAAATCATAGATATCACGCCGTCACTCAATGCGATTATTGTTTCCGGAAAGTCAGCCGGGAGCGTAGAAGTCACAGGGTATGTCGAAGACAATCCGTCACTGAAGGGCACGCTGAAAGTTACCGTAACAGAATAATTTTCGATATCGGTTTATAATTCGCCCTGCCTGCTCCTGCGGGCAGGGCGTTTTGTTTCAATGCCAAAAAATCAAGTGAATCTCAAAAAACAGCCTCAAAAACACTTGACGCTCTGATGCAACTTATTTTTTTCACTTCACTAACTCGATAAAGATTTATGAATTATTTTTGAAACTTGATTCTTTCGGTAAGGAAAAATTAAAGAACAGAGTTATCCGATGACGACAATTATCAATCATATCATTTGCAATCAACACATGAAACGAAAACTGTTTTTCCTGCTGGCGGCAGCGGTGCTGCTGACGGCGGTATCCTGCGGGAGCAGGTACGAATCCGTTCAGGGAGACCCCCTGGACACCCAGATCTACACCTTGAAGAACGGTCTCCAAGTCTATATGACCGTGAACAAGGAAGAACCCCGTATCCAGACTTATATCGCCGTGAAGGTGGGCAGCAAGAATGACCCTTCCGCGACCACGGGTCTGGCCCACTATTTCGAACACCTCATGTTCAAGGGCTCCGAGTCCTTCGGAACATCCGACTATGCTGCCGAGAAACCTATGCTCGACGAGATCGAACAGCTCTTCGAGGTCTATCGCCAGACATCGGATCAGGTACAGCGTGATGCCATCTACCGTCAGATTGACTCCATAAGTTATGAAGCTTCAAAACTGGCCATCCCCAACGAATATGACAAACTGATGGCTCTCATCGGTGCCGACGGCACCAATGCCTGGACTTCTCAGGACGAAACGGTCTATACTGAAGACATTCCTTCGAACCAGATAGACAACTGGGCCCGCATTCAGGCCGACCGCTTCCGCCATAATGTAATCCGCGGTTTCCACACGGAACTCGAGACCATCTATGAGGAGAAGAACATGAGTCTTACTCAGGACAACCGCAAGGTATGGGAAGCTCTGAATCAGGCTCTTTTCCCCAATCATCCCTATGGGCAGCAGACCACGCTCGGAACTCAGGAGCATCTGAAGAACCCTTCCATCACCAACGTAAAGAAATATTACAACACATACTATGTTCCCAACAATATCCGCATCTGTCTCTCCGGTGACTTCGACCCTGACGAGATGGTGGCGGCCATCGAGAAATATTTCGGAGACTGGGAACCGAATCCATCCATCCCCGTCATGGACTTCGAACCGGAACAGCCCGTCACCACTCCCGTAGTGAAAGAAGTGTTCGGTCTGGAAGCTGAAAACCTCGCAATGGCCTGGAGGCTTCCCAAGATGGCGGACATCAAGACCTCGGCTGAGGCCCAAATAGCGGCATCGGTACTCTATAACGGATGTGCTGGCCTCATCGACCTGGATGTGAACCAGCAGCAGAAAGTCCTGAACCTTTACGGCGGCTTCCAAGGTATGGCTGACTATAGTCAGTTCATCCTTATGGGCCAGCCAAAAGAAGGACAGAGTCTCGAAGAAGTCCGCGATATAGCACTTGAAGAAGTGGCGAAACTCCGTGCAGGCGATTTCGATGAATCCCTCATCCAGGCGACCATAAACAATTTGAAACTCAAACAGATGAAAGGACTGGAACGGAATAGTGACCGTGCGGTCCAGTTCGTCGATGCCTTCATCAACGGTGTCGAATGGAAAGATGCCTGCCGTGAATTGGAGATTCTCTCCGGTGTCACCAAGGAAGATGTAGTGGCTTTCGCCAATGAATACCTCTCCGACAACTCCTACGCGACAGTATATAAGAGACAGGGTGAAGACACCGGCATACAGAAGATATCCGCGCCGAAGATAACCCCCATAGTCACCAACCGTGACAGCCAGAGCGAGTTCATCACTGAAATCCAAAATACCGTCGTGACGCCCGTCGAACCGGTATTCATCGACTTTTCGAAGGCTCTGAGCCAGTTCGGACTCGAACAGGGAGTCAATGTTCTGTATAAGCAGAATGTAACCAATGATATCTTCGAAGTGGATTTCGTGTTCAATACCGGAGTGATGGACTGCCCGTTCATCAACACTGCCTGTGATTATCTGAGTTACCTCGGCACTTCCGATATGACTGCTGAACAGATAGCCACCAGAATGTATGAACTTGCCTGCTCTTTCAATGTCTATGCCGGTGAAAACAAAACCACCATCGCGGTAAGCGGCTTGAGCGAGAACATGGAAGAGGCTGTGAAACTGGTCGAAAATCTCATTATGAATGCCGTTCCCGATGAGAACATCCTCGCCAACGTGAAGATGGATATCTTGAAGAGCCGTGCCGATAACAAGACCAGACAGCGTTCCTGCTCCAATGCCATGCTCAGATATGCCGTCATGGGTCCGGAATATATCCGCAAGACCAATATGACCGATGATGCGGTATCGACGCTCACATCTGAGCAACTTCTCGCAAAAGTACGCGAAATCTTCGCTCTGGGTCATGAAGTTCAGTACTACGGTCCCATGACGGAGGATGAATTCAAAGTTTCCATAGCCGACTGCCATACGGTGGCGGAAGGTGCCGCGCCGCTTCCGGAACGCTTCGAGCCGATGGTTCCTGCTGACAAGAACAAAACCGTTATGGTTCAGTATGATGCCAAGCAGATATATATGTATCAATACAGTAACCGCGGGGAGAAATTCAGTGCTGACGATGCAGCCGAACTGACACTCTACAACGAGTATTTCGGCGGAGGAATGAATTCCGTCGTATTCCAGGAGATGCGGGAAGCACGTGGTCTGGCCTACAGTGCGATGGCATATCTCGAAACGCCCAACTATGCCGACGGGGATTACTACTATATAGCCTTCATCGCCACGCAGAACGACAAGATGCAGACAGCCATCGAAGCATTCGATGAAATAATAAATGAGATGCCGGAATCGGAAGCCGCGTTCAATGTCGCGAAAGAAGCTCTTCTGGGACGTCTGCGCACACAGCGCACCAACGGTGTCGATGTGCTGAAAGCATATGCCAAATGCAGGAAGATGGGACTTGACGAGCCTCTGGACAGAAAGATTTTCGAAAGTGTGCAGTCCCTCGAATTGAAAGATGTAGTGGCGTCACAGCAGAAATGGGTGAAGGGACGCCAATATACCTACGCCATCCTAGGAGACATAAAGGATCTCGATACCAAGTACCTGTCCACCATCGGTCCTGTAGAGATCGTGAAACTGGAAGACATATTCGGATACTAGAGGTCCGAATCGGAAGTGACAAAATAATGCTCCGGAAACGAATTGAGTTTCCGGAGCATTTTATTGACTCGAGTCACGCAAGTACGGAACTTTAGAGCTTCCTCAGCCATATATTCCGGAAGCGGACGGGATTGCCGTGGTCCTGAAGTGAGATGGGGCCGTCACCGTGGGGCTTGACTATGGGATAACCGATGTATTCGGTGGTGCCGACTATCATCGTATGGTTCTGTACGACTACACCGTTGAATATTACAGTGACGTAGGGATTGGTACGGTAGGTGCCGTCTTCCTTGAAGGTAGGGGCTGTGTAGATGATGTCATAGACGTTCCATTCACCGGGACGGCGGCAGACATTGGCCAGAGGAGCCGACTGTTTGTAGATGCTGGCGGTGGAACCGTTTACATAAGTCTCATTTTCATAGCAGTCAAGCACCTGAACTTCATACATGTCCTGCAGAAAGACACCGCTGTTTCCGCGTCCCTGACCGGTTCCCTTCACTTCTTCGGGAGCGCTCCACTCTATATGCAGCTGAAAATCCCTGAAATTTTCCTTGGTCTTGATGCTGCCCATCCCGCGGGTGGCCGTCATGGTACCGTCACCGTTCACGACCCACATACCTTCCTTCCCGTCGCTGCGCACCCATGCCGAAAGGTCTTTTCCGTCGAAAAGCACTATGGCATCAGAAGGAGCCGAAGCAGTCTGGATGTCACCGGGAGTGACCACCGGAACGGCCGGAGAATAGAATTCTGACATTTCAGGTCTCATATCCATAGTTCTTTCATCCTTGGGACCTTCTACACGGAACTGCTGAGCCGCTGCATTGAAAGCGAAGAGGCAGCAGGCTGAAATAATGACAATTGCTTTTTTCATGATATCAATGATATGTATTAGTTAGTGAATATGCTAAGCGAGTTCAAATATACAATTTTTGACTAAGTGAATCTCAAAAATACTCGACGCTCTGATGCAACTTTTTTTT
>DCIQ01000154.1:13517-17104 GCA_002317435.1 Bacteroidales bacterium UBA1722
TAATCCCTGCAGTTCATCCAGGTATGTCCTCCTCCGGGGTAATATGTCACATGTTCGATCCCCCTTTCGGTGAGGGCCGCATCCAGACCGCGCGCAGCCTGTATCAGAAAATCTTCGGTCCCGCAGCACAGGCGCATTGATTTGAGCTTTTTCTGAAGTTCGGGCGCAGGAGCATAGGTGCCGTTATCGAAATTGCGGTTCCATTCATCACCGAAGATGGCGGGAGAGTACGCAGCCACCCGGTGGAAAAGGTCGGGATTACCGAGTCCGGTGGCCAGAGCCTGCCTTCCTCCGAGGGAGAAGCCCGCCACGGCCCGATGGTCCGCATCCCGAAGCACACTGTAATTGGACTCGGTGAAAGGTATTATTTCGTCAACTATCTCCCTGACCACAATCTCGGTATCCATAGGGTTATACATCGCCTCACTTCCGCGGGCGGCCATCTCGGGAAAAGGATTGGCATAGGGCATAACTATTATCATCCTTTCCGCTTTTCCGGAGGCTATCAGATTATCCATAATGACATTGACCTTCCCTACCTTGAACCAGGTCTCGTAAGTGTCGGTCATCCCGTGGATAAGATAGAGCACGGGGAGTTTCTCCCTTCCGCCGGGGACATATCCCGCCGGAGTATAGACACACAGGGGACGGTCGAATCCCAGACGGGAAGAGTGATACCAGCGGTATGACACCCGACCGTGAGGCACATCCTGCATATCCTGTATAGAAGGGGCCTCTCCCCTTACGTCCACCAATGAATTCTTGAAACCTTCATTCGGGAAGAGGTACATATTGGAAGGGTCCGCCACCTGCATTCCGTCCGCCACGAAGCAGTATGGATAGATGTCGGGAACCTCGAACTTCACGGTAACGCTCCAGACGCCCTCGGCATCCCTGGTCATCGCCTGCCTGCCGGAGATTCCCTGACAGTCGAGTTCCACCACAGCGGCATCTGGAGCCTTGAAGCGGAAGGTGACGGTGCCGTCGGCATTGTAGTCCGGCGAGATTACAGGTTTCGGGAAGAGGCGGGCCATCACCTCGGGAGTAAGCCTCTGTTCCTTGTTCTGCGCCGCCGCGGGGAGAGCCATCGCGCACAGGACGGCCAATATGGGGATAAATATCTTTTTCATACGTTTCCTATTTTATTCGTTGAACAGCAGTGGCAGGGATTCGCTGAGGAAATACTTGGCATTCATCCAGGTATGTCCGAACTTGTCGTCGGTAAACACCTTGACGTTCCTGATCCCCTTGGAATCCAGGAAATCCATATACTCCTTCGCATTGCCATAGAGGAAATCATCCGTACCGACACCGAGCCAGAAGAGTTTGACCTTCTTATTGAGCGCAGCGGCATCATCATAGACTCCCGGCAGGTCCATACTGGTGAAAGAGCTGTACGAGCACAGCCAGGAGAATTTGTCAAGATGGGTCAGCCCCATCGAGAGTGCCTGGTTCCCTCCGCGGGAGAAGCCTCCGATGGCCCGTGCCTGAGGCTTGTTTATGGTCCGGTAATTCTTCTCCACGAACGGCATCAAATCATCGGTGAGATCCTTCGAGAAGAGGGTGAAGTCGAAGGGGGCGCGCCGGTCGGGCGGGAGGAGGTTGGAAGGATTGCCGTAAGGCAATACTATTATCATCTCTTTGGCTCTGCCTTCGGCAATGAGGTTGTCCAGGATGAAGTTCATCCTCCCCACCTTGAAATAGACTTCCTCGGTGTCGGTGGTTCCGCTGATAAGGTAGAACACCGGATATTTCTTTTTCGGGTTCCGATCGTAGAAGGGAGGAGTATAGACTATGGCGTTCGAATAGGTGCCGAGGGTTCCGGACCAGTAGTTCACGTAATCCACACTGCCGTGGGGGACGTTCTGCACCGAGTGGGCCAGAGGTCTGTCGCCGCGGATGTCCACTATGCTGTTCTTGAACCCTTCGTTGGGGAACCAGTCGGGAGCCGATGGGTCCATTATACTGATGCCGTCCACTATGAAACAGTAGGGATACATGTCGGGGGCCGCCGGTCCGAGGGTGACGGTCCAGATGCCGTCTTCGGTGCGGGTCATCTGCCGTGTGCCGGCGAACTGCACGTTCACCTTCACGTCCTTCGCTTTCTCGTTCTTATAATTGAATGTCACGGTGTTGTCAGGGTTCACCACCGGGGATGTCACCGCTATCCACGGGTGTGAGCTTCGGGCGGACTTGGGAGCGGGAGCCCCGGCCCGGCGGTACTTGTTCAGGAAAGCCACCGCCCGCGCGAGATTCTCGTCGGAGTACATATTGAAGCCGTGACCGCCTTCTTCCACCACGTTCAGTTCACTGGGCACCCCTGCCTTCTGAAGCACATCATAGAACATCGTCCCCACGCAGCAGGGCACCACGTTATCCTTCACGCCGTGAGTGATGATGATGGGAGGAGTATTGGCATTGACGTAAGTAGGGGCGCTGAGGGACTTGTAACGGTCCTCATTCCCGGCCATGGGAACTCCCAGAACGACTTCTTCCGGAGAGACGGGCATCTTCATCCCTTCTCCGCAGTCCATATGCATCAGGTCCACGGGACCGGACCAGTCGCAGGCGGCATTCACTGCACTGCTCTGCCCCGTATGGCTGCCGAGAGCTCCTTCGAGATCTATCTCACAGTTTCCTATCTTCGTGGATTTCAGCCCGGAGGTGACGGCAGCCATCGAGGCGAGATGTCCGCCGGAGGAGAATCCGGAAGCCGCTATGAACGAAGTGTCGAAGTGATATTTCTCAGCCTCTCCCCTCACGAAACGGATTACGGCCTTGATATCGTGGAGCTGTGCCGGCCACTTGGCGTCGGTGCTGGCCCTGTGGTTAGGAGTCACGACGGCGTAGCCGGCTTCGAGGTATGCGGCGCAGATGGTGCCGAGGTCCGCCATCCCCTTCGAATTGTTCGAGAACCAGGCACTTCCGTAGATATGTATCACCACTGGATATTTTTCCTGTTTCTTTTCCGGAATGTAAATGTCGCAGGTGTGAAAGGCCTGGTCATCCCCCGCATAGTTGATGTCGGTGAATTTTTCGGAAAAATGCAGACGGCTCAGATCCGGCTGGAATCCTCCGAAACCGCCGCCGTTCTGAGGGGCAGGTCCCATGGGCGCTCCCTGTCCGCCGGGCTGGGCATGACACAGGGCTGCGTTCAGGAGCACTGCGAGTGATAGAATGAATATACGTCTCATGATAATCGTGTATTGATATACAAATATAACCATATTACACTCCTTCCGCTTTCAGTATTTCTTCAAAAAGGGAAAGAATCGGACCAAACTGCCTTCAGTACGAAAACAGTCCGGTCATCATCTTCTGCGGTCCGAAGCCTAATCTTTTTGAAAGAATAGTTAAATCGCAGAGACGGATATAAGGGTAATTTTGTATAGACGCTTAAAACCGAAAAAATATGAAATCTGTTCTGACACTCCTCTTGCTCTCGTCCCTTATGGGCATATATCCCGCCGATACGAATGCGGAGACATACATATCCGGTACTGAAAACGTACCCGTCGGGAAGACCGTGAAGAAGAACGCGCAGAAGCCCGACCCTGATTTCTTCATCTACCTGTGCATAGGTCAGT
>DCIQ01000154.1:17146-26778 GCA_002317435.1 Bacteroidales bacterium UBA1722
GGAAGAGCAGGACAAGGCACCGGTGAATCCCAGGTTCCAGTTCATGGCGGCAGTGGACATGCCGGACCTGGGCCGTGAAAGGAATCACTGGTACCCCGCCGACAGTCCCATCTGCCGTCAGGAGACCGGTCTCGGTCCCGTGGATTTCTTCGGCCGCACGATGGTCGCCAGTCTCCCGGAGAAGTATAGGGTAGGTGTCATCAACGTCGCAGTCGCCGGAGCGAAGATAGAAATCTTCGGAGACAAGTATGATGAATATATCCCCACTACTGCCGACTGGCTCCAGAAGATGGCCGCCCAGTATGACAACAACCCTTATAAGCGCCTCATAGAGACCGCCCGCGAGGCACAGAAATATGGTGTCATAAAAGGTCTGCTGATACATCAGGGAGAATCGAACAACGGTGACCCGGAATGGCCCGCCAAGGTGAAGAAGATATATGATTCCATCGTCAGCGACCTCGGACTCGATCCGAAGGATTTCTACGTGCTGGCCGGAGAACTGAAATACAAGGAGCAGAACGGCACCTGCTACGATTTCAACACAGACGTCCTGCCGCACCTTCCCGAAGTTCTCCCAAACTCATACGTCATCTCCGCGAAGGGCTGTGAAGGCTCTCCGGACCCGTGGCACTTCTCGGTCGGCGGTTTCCGCGAGCTGGGCAAGCGCTATGCGATGAAAGCTCTGGAACTCCAGAAGTTCCCCTATAAAGGCGAAGGCGAAGTCTATGCCCCCGACGCTCCAGGGAGAGCAGGCGGTCCGATGGTTTTCGGACGGACTGGCCGCACCGGACGCGAGAATTTCAAATCCGTCTTCTACATCCCCGGCACAGATGACGTGGTATTCCTCTACCGCGGTTCCGAAGCCTCCTCCGTAATGCTTTCCTCCCAGTTCCTGAAAGAGAACGTTCCGATGGAGAAAGGCCCCGAAGGCATCTGGTTCACCAAACAGACCATCGAGAAAAAAGACATCTACCCTTATAGTTTCATAGTGGACGGAGTGACTGTCTCCGATCCCGCCTGCACCGAACTGTTCCCCAATGAAGGATTCAAGGCCAGCCTGCTGGAGATGCCCGACGAAAATGCACTCTACACCGTCCGGAAAGACGTCCCCCACGGGAAAGTCTCATACGTCACCTACTGGTCCGAAGTGATGAACGAGAGCCGCCGGTTCCTGGTCTATACCCCCGCCGGCTACGAAACCTCCGGCCGCTCCTACCCCACCTTCTACCTCATCAGCGGCACCACCGACACCGAAGAGACCTGGTTCAAGGTAGGCAAGGCGAACGTCATCCTGGACAATCTCATTGCCGAAGGCAAAGCCGAAAAAATGATAATAGTGATGCCTTACGGCAATATGGGCCTCACCCCGATGCCCGCCTCATTCGAAGCCTCAGAGATGTACGCCAAGTTCGCCAAGGAGCTCACAGAGTGCATAATGCCTGCGGTTGAGAAGGAATTCCGCACCCTCGACGGGGCGCAGAACCGCGCCATCGCCGGATTCTCCCGCGGAGGCGGACAGTCCCTCTTCACCGCCTACACCCATCCGGAACTTTTCTCCTGGGTATGCTCCTACAGCGCATACCTCACCCCCGAGGTGATGGACCATTTCTTCACCGACATCAGCTGGGCCCCGAGAGAATTCGAGGCCAAATATAAGCTCCTGTGGTTCGGAGTGGGTTCCGAGGATTTCCTCTTCAACGATGTCACCCGCCACAGGGAATACTTCGACGGCAAGGGTATCCGATATCAGTATCTGCAGACCACCGGAGGGCATACCTGGATGAATGCCAGGACATATCTGTCCACCACACTGCAGCTGTTGTTCAAATAAAACCACGGAATTTACATAATTTTGCCACCGGATAGGAAGCTGTTTAAATTCCGGATGATGAAAGTGCACCATATATTCAAAACGGCCCTTGTCATAATTCTGGCCGTGGCGTTCCGCACACCTGTGCAGGCACAGAATTCCGACGCGGGTTCCTGGCTGAGCCTTCAGGCCACGAAACGCTGGGAGAAGGCATATTCGATGGTCAGGGCCGAACATCGCTCGAACGATTCGTTCGGCAGGACAGAATGCTGGTTTCTGATGGCCGGAGGAGGTTACCGTATCCTCCCCTGGCTGAGCACCGACCTCAGTTATGAATTCTGGCAGATATATCCTGCCGGGGCCGACGTGATGACATATCATAAGATAGTCTTGTGTGCTACCGGGACTCTCCGCAGGGAAGGTCTCTCCGTGGCGCTGAGGGAAAAACTCGAATATGCCTTGAATCCGAAAGGCCCGGGGACCGCTTTTACTCTCCGTTCCAGAATCAGGGCACAATACACATTCGAAAAGAGTGCTTTCAGACCTTACATTATGGCTGAACTGTTCACTCAGGACATCTGGGTACGTTCCCTCTACTACGCAGGGACCGACATAGTCTTCGACCGGCATAACGCCCTCGACATATTCTATATGTACCATGTACCGAAAGGAGCCCCTTCGGTACATACTCTGGGGGTGGGGTATTACTTCACTTTCTGATAAATCATCTCTTACACATTCTCTGTTTCCTGCTCCGCCTTGATCAGTCAATCACGTGGTGGCTATCCTGTGGGGAGGACCGCCCACTGCATCAATCATTTTGAAATTTTGAAAAACAAAATTTTTTTACATATTTCAAAATGCATCTATATTTGCCGTATGAGGATTTTTACCGAACAACATTTAAAAGAATACATCTCCGAACACCCTAAAACAAAAACAGCCCTTCAAGAGTGGGCTGCGATCGTAAAGAAAAGTGAATGGAAATGTTTTGCCGATGTGAAGAATTCATTTCGCTCTGTGGATAATGTGGGGAATCAACACTATGTGTTCAGTATTATGGGAAATCATTTCCGGCTGGTTGTTGTCATTAAATTCACTATTCACTTCGTGTATATCAGGTTTATCGGAACACACGATGAATACGATAAAATCGACTGTAAAAACATATAGATATGACTTCGATAAAGAATAAAGAGCAATATGACTGGGCTGTGGCCAGAGTTGAAGAACTCCTGCCTCTCGTTAAGGACGATACACCGACAAATGACCCGGCAAGTATGGAATTGGAACTTCTTTCCAATCTTGTCGCAGACTACTCTGAGGAAAATTTCACAATTGGAGAGCCAAGCCTGATTGATATCATGAAACTGAGAATGGCAGAAATGGGCCTCACGCAAAAAGCCACTGCGGAACTTATCGGTGTCAGCCCGTCACGGATCAGCGACTTCTTCTCCGGGCGTGCCGAGCCGACGCTTTCAACTGCAAGAAAAATCAGCAACTGTCTCAAAATAGATCCTGCAATCGTACTGGGAGTATAAAGCGAAAGTCCTCCGGAGGGGGTGAAAAAGTTCAAAAAAGTTTTTCGGTAGAAAGTTGGGTTAGATTCTATGTTTTATACCCCAACGGGGTGTATTTTTAAAATTATTGTTACATTTACACCCGAATGGATATAATTATATAGCTATGTCATTATCGGAACATGTAAAAGAAAAACGCCGGAAGTACAGTCTTACGCAGGTTGAACTTGCCGAGCGCGCCGGGGTAGGTCTCAGGTTCGTCCGGGATCTTGAACAAGGGAAGAAGACCCTCCAGATGGACAAGGTCAATGCAGTGCTTGCACTTTTCGGAGAACAACTTGGACCAATGAAGATTATTGAATAATGAGAAGTGCCCGGATATTCAAGAACGACATCTTCTGTGGCATACTGACAGAAGATGAAGAAGGGTATCATTTCATTTATGATGAGACCTATCTGGGGACACCGGGCGCCAAGCCTCTGAGCCCCACGATGCCGCTGACTGATGAGCCTTACGAGAATGCCATGATGCTGCCTGTCTTTGACGGGCTCATACCGGAAGGATGGCTGCTTGACATAGCCACTGACTCCTGGAAGATCAACAGGGCGGACAGGATGTCCCTGCTTCTTGCCTGCTGCAAGGAATGTATCGGTGATATAAGCGTGAGGAGGATGGAAGATGAATAAATGCCTTTGCTGTTACAAGCCGCTGGAAGACGGTCAGATTGACTTTCATCCGACCTGCGCCCGCAAACTCTTCGGCCGCAGCCTTGCGCCTGTTGTTCCGTACACGAGGGATAATATGTCCGAACTTGCGAAGAAGGTTATCCGCACCAGTGCATCCGTTACCGGTGTTCAGGCGAAGATGTCGCTCGGTCTTGACCGGGGCAAAAGAAACGAGCCTGACAAACTGACCATCGTGGGATTGTGGGGCCGTTATATCCTCAAGCCTCAAAGCCCCAAATACAGGTGTCTGCCTGAACTGGAGGATGTGACGATGAAAATGGCCCGGGCCTCCGGAATCGAGACCGCGCCGCATTCGCTGATAAGGCTCTCGGACGGAGAACTGAGCTACATCACTCTCCGCATGGACAGGACAAAGGACGGCAAGAAGTTGTCAATGCTTGATATGTGCCAGCTTTCCAACAGAATATCAGAGCATAAATATCTCGGAGCCTACCAGCAGCTTGCCGGCACCATAAAGCGTTACTCGGCGGCCTCCATGCTGGACGTGCAGCGGTTCTGGGAGGTGGTACTGTTCTCCTGGATCACGGGCAACTCCGATATGCACTGCAAGAATTTCTCGTTGATAGAGAAATATGAGAACGAATATGTCCTCGCGCCGTCCTACGACCTCCTTGCTGTTCTTCTGGTCGATCCGAACGACACGGACGAATTGGCAATGGCTCTGGAAGTCGGAGGGAAAAAGACCGGATTTGACAGGGGTGCGTTCCTGAAGTCGATTGTGGACTCAGGCGTAGCTGAAAATATTGGAGATAAGATTATCGGGAAGATGATATCCAACAAGCGGAAATGGTTCGATATACTCGACAGTTCTTTCCTTCCCGAGGAAATGATATCCGCATATAAGAACCTGATAGGAAAGAGGATAGAGGCGCTGCTCCAAACCTGACCGTTGAAGCCTCCCCTACTGTGCCGATACCGAATCACCCGTCGGCTTTCTTCAGCAGTTCCGTGTTCTTTTTGTCATATGCTTCTCCCCTAGGGATGAGGTATTTGAAGAAAACGAAATCATCTATAATCTCTACGTAAAAGATGAAAAAAGCCCTAAGGTTCCCTATCCGTATGCGATAGGCATTGTCAAAACCAACCAGCTTCTTGCAGTCTGTAATCTCATCAATGGCCGATGCTTTCTTTACCTCGAGGATGGTGCTCCTGACAGAATTCAGCGTCTTTCCGGAGAGTTTGCGGACAGATTTCTCAAACTCCTTGGAATATTTTGTCTTCATATTCCCAGCCAGTTCTCGAAATCTTCGGTTTCCTTTTCGTTCAAAGCAGCGGCTCCGTCGGGTCTCATACTGCAAAGGTATTGATAAGTGGCAGCCTCGTCCATATCCTCTACTTCCTTCTCAAGAAGAGTCTCAATATAATTCTTAAGGTTAGTGCCGGAAGCTGCCGCCTTTATGGACAAGAAATGAAAGACGTCCTCCCGGATATCAATATTCTTCCTCTTCGTTCTGAGCGCTGCGGTATTCATGATATGTTTCTCTATATATGCTGCAAATATACAAAATATATCAGATATATAATGTATATGAAATATATTTTGCCGCTCACGTACATACCGCAGGTCAGCAATAATGTAAGATATCACAATAAGTCCATTGGAATTTTGTGAAAATTCCGTAAAACTCGCTTGTTTTTGGAACACTGAAAAAACCGTGGGTTTGACGGGGACAGACAGATTGATGTGGACTGGTCAGTCCTTCCCGCAGGCCCTCAGGAGGACTGCTGCGACCGCTGAAACGAAAGTCCTCCGGCTGACCTGCGGGGAGGACCGCCCGCCATATCAATCATTTTGCGGATAGTTTGTTCCTCAGTCGAACAGTCTGTAGATGTCCCCCCGGTAGCTGTCGATGTCTTTCGGCATCCAGACCATGCCGTAGAATTCTCCCTGCTGGTTTATCTCGTTCTGTATGACATCCTCCGGATAGCCGTGGTCTATCATATAGCGGATGGTGGCCCCGCGGACGAAAGTTTCTTCTATGACTTCCTGCCAGGTGCCGTAACCCATGCTGTGGAGTTTCTCCAGATTTTCGGCCAGATATTTCTCCCCTATCGGCTTCATCGACTCGTCCGCCTTTATGAACGAGTGGCAGAACTCATGCACCAGAGTCCCCACCAGTACCGTAACATTCCGGTCATAGCAGGGATAATTATTCTCATCGGCGGCATACAGCATCACCGCGATATGTTCATCCGGCTCCCCTTTCGGAGAACGCTGGATGCCGAAATTACCGAGCCCGTCGTTCAGCCCCAGAATCACGCTGAACTTCTCACAGCTCCCCACTCCGAAGAAACTATAGAACCATTCCAGATCGAATTCCGACATTACATATTTTTCAAAACTCTCCGTCGCCATAGAGTACACCTCCCGGTGAGCCTCGAAAAATTCATGAAACCCAGTCACCTTATAGAAGTCTGAGAGCAGAGGCAGGAATTCCTTCAATGCTTTCCGGCTCCAGCGGGATGATGCGGCCCGCGGACCGACAGTCCTGAACCTGCCGTTCTTCATCCCGACATTCACACCCAGCAGAGGAATGGCATTATACGATATCATATACTGCGAAAACATCCGCGGCATTATCGCTATACAGGGATGCTCCCTGTACGGACCGAACCACTCTTCGATATCCTTCTGATATGCAGGTGCATAGTTCTGAACATATATGGAGTTGCCGCCCAGACGGGCGACAATCTCCATCAGTTCCACATATTCATTTACCGTGACGGGAATCTTCCCGCCCGTCTCACCGTTCCCGGCGGAAAGAGCCGGCACAGGAGACAGAAGCAGCAGCAGATATCCTACGAATTTCTTCATCCTATTCTACACATTCGAACTCAAACGATTTCAAATCCTCCTCCCGGGACGAAGAGCCATAGAGTATCTGATATTTTCCCGGCTTGAATGCAAGTCCGTCCACGGCCGCGTCATAATACTCGAAGGCAGAGCCGTCCAGAGTGATTCTGGCCTTGGCCGATCCACCGGCGGGGATAGAGAGTTTCCTGAAACCCTGCAGCGACTTTATGGGAGCGTCGGGAACATCGAGACGCTTCACATACACCTGTACGGTCTCCATCCCGTCGCGGTCGCCCACATTGCCGACAGGCACGGTAACGGTAACTTTACCGTCCTTTTTCATCGAGTTCTTCGAAATCTTCCCCTCACCGTATTCGAAGGACGTATAGGAGAGTCCATAGCCGAAGGCGTACATCGGGGTACCGCGGAAATACTTGTATGTCCTCCCCTCCATGCTGTAGTCCAGGAAGTACGGGAGATCGTCATTCGAAGCATAGAAGGTGACGGGCAGTTTCCCGGAAGGATTGAAATCTCCGAAAATGACATCTGCCAGAGCCCTGGCACCACCTTGACCGGGATACCACGCCTGGAGGAGAGCATCCATCTCACTGTCCACGCTGGCGAAAGCGATGGCGGAACCCGAGCAGTTTACGAACACCACCGGTTTGCCTGTAGAACGCATGGCACGGAGCAGACGCTGCTGGACACCGGAAAGTTCGATGGTCTCCTTGTCCCCGCCTTCACCTTCCAGCTGGGCGGAGATACCTCCTATCACGATGATGGCATCGGCATCAGCGGCCATCTCCTTCTCCGCGGCGAAATCGGCATAAATCCTCTCGCAGAACTGTGCGTTGAACATGGCGAACGGCCCGGCACCGCGGCGGTATTCTATCTCCAGATCGTAAGTTTCACCCTCCTTCACGGGGAAATTCTTGTATTCGGGGACACGGTTGCGTCCGAAGAACATTCTCCTGCCGAAATCGGGTTTGGCATTTTCGACCACCTTCCCGTTTATCTTCATCACATACCCGTTATCGGAGACCACGTTATATTTCATATCTCCGGTGAATCCGGCCACATACCTGCCGGAGACCTTCAGGGAGACACTGTCAGTCTTTACGCCTTCGGCAAATCCGTATGCGCCGAAAGTACTGAAACGGAGGGCGGAAGTATAGGATCCGGTGACGGCAGGTTCCCCTTCCAGAGCATTATTGTTATAGAATTCCACTTTCAGGCCGTTCCCGTCATTGAAATCGGAGATATGGTCGATGGTGTTGTACTCATCCACCAGCTCACACCCTTTCGAATAGACCACTTCCGTCTGCGGAACGGCATTCCTGATACCTTCCAGAAGAGAATGCTTGTGTGCTTCGGTCGGAGTGCCGCCGTAATTTCCGTTCAGCAGCTCCACGTCATCGGCGTTCGGTCCCACCACCAAAATCTTCTTGAGGTCCTTCTTCAGGGGGAGAACGCCTCCCTCATTCTTCAGCAGAACCATGGATTCGCGGGCTGCCTGAACCGCCAGCGCATCGTGTTCTTCGCTGCTGATTAGCTCTTCTCCCAAATCAGCCCATGGGGACATCTCTGCAGGGTCGAACATACCGAGTTCGAAACGGCCCTTCAGTGTGTAGCGAAGATGTCTGTCCAGTTCTTCTTCTGATATCTTTCCCTCTTTCAGCCCTTCCACCAGAGACATCATCGACTTCCCGCATTCGAGGTCCGTACCGGCGAGAACTGCATCCACGGAAGCCGAGAGGGCATCCGGATGTGTCTCGTGCTGCCCCTTGGTATAGAAATTATTGATGGCGTCGCAGTCGGTGAGGATTATGGCATCATAGTTCCATTTGTTCCTGAGAATGTCCGTCAGAAGGCGGTCGCTGCTGCAGCAGGGCTTTCCTTCGTATCTCTGGTATGCGCACATTACCTCCTGCACGTCTCCTTCCACCACCAGTTTTTTGAAAGCAGGAAGATAAGTCTCCCAGAGGTCCTTCATCGAGACAGAAACGTCCATACTGTGACGGAGCGGTTCCGGGCCGCTGTGGACAGCGTAATGTTTCGCACAGGCGTGGGTCTTGAAATATTTCCTGTCGTTACCCTGCATTCCTTTCACAGTCTCCAGACCGAGCACTCCGGTCAGATAGGGGTCCTCACCGCAAGTCTCCTGTCCCCTCCCCCATCTCGGATCGCGGAATATGTTCACGTTCGGACACCAGAACGTGAGTTCCGGATTACCGGGATAATACGTAACCCCCATAGGTATATTGAAGATATTGTGGTCGGACCTGTTCCAGTTCGCACGGGCCTCGTCGGAGACCGTGGAGAACACTTCGTACACCTGCTCCGGATTGAAGGCCGCCGCCATCCCGATAGGCTGCGGATAGACGGTATAACCGTCCTGGCGCACGCCGTGGCAAGCTTCGCTCCACCAGTTGTAGGACGGAATCCCCAGCCTGTCCACCGAGACGGATTTGTTCATCATCAGTCCCACCTTCTCTTCGGGAGTCAGCAGGGAGAGAAGATTCTCCACCCTCTCTTCCACCGGCAGGGACGGGTTCTGGAAAGGATACTCATAAGTTTTCTTTTCGCTGCACGAGAACAGCAGAAATGCCGATATGCCCAAAACGGCCGATAGTCTGAAAACGGTTTTCATCATATTGTTGGTCTTAGAATTTCCAGGTAAACGATGTATAAAGGTAATCACGATATATGGAATAACATTCAAGTATTATTGCATAATATCTAATTTTCAGAACATAAT
>DCIQ01000015.1:0-1809 GCA_002317435.1 Bacteroidales bacterium UBA1722
GGCGGGGAGCAGCCAGGGGACGCTGCGGGTGGCGGGGCCGAGGGTGACGGTGCAGTCCGGGGAGTAGCGGACGGTGAAGGCCAGTATTGCCGTAAGGCATAATATGAAAGAAGTCAGTGGGGCTCTGCGGTTCGGGGTGACGGATGCTTCGCCGTCGGGTGCCGGGACTTTCTCTCTCCAGTAGCTGTCGGCTTCGTACATTACCGACAGGCGGGGGTTCTTCCGGATTTTCGAGGCATAGCGGAGCACGAAAGTGATCAGGATTATGTTCAACAGGCACCAGCAGATGAAGCGGTATCCGAGGCCGGAGAAGAGGGGGAGTCCCGCCATATCCTGGGCGATGCCGATGGTGAAGGGGTTCAGGAACGCTCCGGTGAAGCCCACGTGTGCGGCGACATAGACCAGACAGACTCCGGTGATGGAGTCGTATCCCATCGAGACTGCCAGGGGAATGAACAGCACTACGAACGCTATGGTCTCCTCGCTCATTCCGAAGACGGCTCCGAAGAGGGAGAAGAGGAGCATTATGAGCGTCATTATTATATTGTCCATGCCTATGCGGCCCAGCCATCCGTGGCGTTCGAGGCTTTTCGCCTTGTTCAGAAAATTCCGGATGCCTGTCTCCATGGCGCGGGTTCCGTTCATTATCCAGAAGGCGCCTCCTATTATCAGCACGAATATTATGATGGGGGCCTGACGGGTGAAGCCGCTGAGGAATGCGGAGAACACCTGCCAGGTCTGCGGCTGCGAAGGTACCTCCCGGAATGTGACGGCAGTCCCGTCATCCGAGCGGACGTATTCTCCTCCGGGGACGAACCAGGTGGCTGCGGCGCAGATGAGGATAATGGTGAAGATTATCAGGTAAGTGTCCGGGAAGCGGCGTTTGTTCATGGCGGTCGGGGGCGGGGTTCGGGATGATCGTGGGATGACTTGTCAGTTCATCAATGCGGCGATGGCTCCGGAGATGATGGCGCCGTCGGAGTGCGTCACCGTCTGCGGATCGGCGGAAGCTATTCCTCCGAGGACTTCCATCCCGGATGGACAGGTGTGTGAAGCGGACATGTGCAGTTCGCAGACACCGGTGCGGAGAGCTATCTCGCGGATATTTTCCGGTTTGACACCGCTGCCGGGCATTATGATGGTATGGCGGCCGCCGAGATGCGTGTGTGTCATCTCCTCCATGCGGGCGATGGTTTCCATCCCTTCGTATGCCGTAGGGCAGCCCCCGGATGTCAGGACGCGGTCATATCCCAGGGACATCACTTCTTCGAGGGCGGAGAATATGTCGGCGGTGCGGTCGATGGCCCGGTGGAACGTGGTGCTCAGACCTGCCCGGCGGGCGGTGCGGGCGAACTCACGGCACATGTCGCTGTCGATGCGGGCACGGGAATCGAGAGCTCCCACCACTACGCCGTGTACTCCCAGCCGGCCGCAGTACTCTATGTCCCTGAGGGTCTCTTCCGCTTCATACGAAGAGTAGAGGAAGTCCCCTTCGCGGGGGCGGATGAGGACGTTCGTCCTGATGTTGAGGTGTGAAGTGACCATCTCCAGCAGACCTGCCGAAGGGGTCACTCCTCCGGTTCCGAGGGCGCTGCACAGTTCTATCCTGCCGGCTCCGGCCGCCTGTGCCGCTGCGGCGCTCTGATAGGAAGCTGAGCAGACTTCGATGGTGTATGTCTTCATAAATGTCGGATTGATAATCAGTTTGGAAAGTATGGCCTGTTTTGGGAAAATCACGTCAAATCGTGATGGAATATGATTTTTTCAGCAGGATATCGTGGCAAATATACTCTTTTTGTTTAGATTTGT
>DCIQ01000015.1:1844-9736 GCA_002317435.1 Bacteroidales bacterium UBA1722
TATGTAATGTAAGTACGTTATGGATAAGAATTCAATACGCTCTGTGATACGCTTTTGCACCTTGACGGTCATGGCTCTGACGACTCTGGCTTCCTGCGGGGGGCGCGGTCATTTCATTACCGATTCCGGATATCGCAGTCTGGTGGAGTCGGATTTCGAGGAGAGGATGGATGTGCTGGGGCAGATGAAAATGGCCGGTGATGTGAACGGGTCTGCCGGGAATGAGGCGCTGGCAGATGTATATGCCACTTTGGAGAAGGCATCTAATTCCGCCGAGGAGGAGGCACTGATGTTTCTGTATGCATATATGCCGCTCGGAGATATCGCCGATTATGAAGGGAGCCTGTGGCTGGATGGTGTGAGAACCGCTTTCGAAGCCAGGAATGCGATGCCCTGGGGGAAGAGTGTGCCGGAAGATGTCTTCCGCCACTTCGTGCTGCCCTTGAGGGTGAACAACGAGAATCTCGACAGCGCACGTACCGTTTTCTTCGGTGAACTGAAGGAGAGGGTGAAGGGGTTGAGCATGTATGATGCGGTACTGGAAGTAAATCACTGGTGCCACGAGAAAGTCACCTATACGGCTTCGGATGCCCGTACTTCCGCCCCTCTGGCGACCATGAAGACCGCCTGGGGAAGATGCGGGGAGGAGTCCGTTTTCGGAGTGGCGGCTCTCAGGGCCGTGGGTATCCCCGCCCGTCAGGTCTATACCCCCAGATGGGCCCATACCGATGACAATCACGCGTGGGTGGAAGTCTGGGTGGACGGCCGCTGGTATTATCTGGGTGCCTGCGAGCCCGAACCGAAACTGAACGTGGGATGGTTCAGCTCTACGGTGCTGCGGGGGATGCTGATGCATTCGAAAGTATTCGGAAGATATGAGGGGGGGAGCGAGGATGTGATTTCGCGGACCGACTGCTATACGGAGATAAACGTGACTTCGAATTATGTGCCCGTCAGCCGTCTGGACGTACAGGTGCTTGATACGGCCCGTCGGCCGATACCTGACGCCAGGGTAGAGTTCAAGATTTATAATTACGCGGAGCTGTACAGCGCCATCATCTCCTCCACCGACGAGGCGGGGACCGCTTCGGCCACTTTCGGTCATGGTGATGTGGTGGTATGGGCTTCCGACGGGGAACGTTTCGGCTTCGCCAAGGCCACCGTGGACTCCGCTTCATGTTTCAGGCCTGTAGAGAAGCCTTCCGGCATGAAGAGACTTGTTTCCAAGTTCATGGGGCGGAAAGAGATCCCGGCGGAGAGGGAAGGGGGAGTGAAGATACTCCTCGACCGCCCGGTGGGAGAATCTTTCGCCGTGGAACTGGACATAGTCCCTCCGGCTGACCGCAAGGCCGAGTCACCGGTCACTCCGGAGGAGGATGCCGCGAACAAACTCCTCATGGCGAAGGAGGATTCCATCAGGGGTGCATATACTTCCACCTTTATGATGGATGACCCCATTATGAGGCGTGCCTGCGGCAATTGGGAGGACATCCAGCGTTTCCTGTTCTTCAATTCGGATGTCAGCCAGAGGCGGCAGACCGCGGAGAAGATGCTTGAACTGATGAATGACAAGGATATCCGCGATACGCGTTGGGATATCCTGAACGATCATACCATAGGGTTCAACGGGTGTTGTGCGATGGGTGACCCGCAGTATGAGTACGTCCTGAATCCCCGGGTGGCCAACGAGATGATAACTCCTTACAGGAGTGTCCTGAAGGGATATTTCGGTGAGGGCGTGCTGAATATCGGCGAGGTGGTGACGGTGGCGAAGAACATACGGATTCTGGACTATATGAATCCTCAGAGGATACCCGTCACTCCGGTGGGCGTAGCACGTCTGGGCTCGGCGGATGCCCGTTCAAGAGACATATTCTTCGTGGCCTTGTGCCGTACTTACGGCATTCCGGCCAGACTGGATCCCATAGACGGACAGACCCAGTACTGGGAGGACGGTTCCTGGAAGGATATCCTGCTGGACGATGCAGGGGAGACCCCGCAGGCGTCCAAGGGGAGGCTGCAGCTTGTGTATGAGGGTAACGGATATGTGGAGGATCCGCAATACGAGATTCATTTCACTCTTTCGAAACTGGATGGCTCCTATCCCGTCCTCCAGAATTTCAATGACAATGAGGGACTGGAGGGGACGATGTCCTACCGTACCATGTTCCAGTGGGGTGTGACAGTGGACAGCGGGTTCTACCTTCTGACCACGGGGACGAGGATGGCCAGCGGGAAGGTGCTTGCGACTCTGACAGCTTTCAATGTGCCTGACGGCAATACGGTCCGCGTGCCGATGGTCCTCCGGAAGGATTCTTCGGACATGCAGGTGATAGGGTCTATGAATGCCGAGGCTGAGTTCTCGCTGCTGGACATCTCCGGAGAAGGCAAGGTGCCTTCCTCTTCTGCGGCCACCATACTGAACACTACGGGCCGCGGATTCTTCGTGTTGTGTTTCGCCAGACCTGCCCACGAACCCACGAACCATACTCTGGCGAGTTTCCTGTCGGCGGAGCCTGCCGTGCCCGTAGTCATTCTTTTCAATTCGGCGGAGGATTATGCGCGGGTGAACTGGGCGACTTTCCCTTCTGTCCCGCAGAAAAATGTGTATTTCGGGGCTGACGACAGAAGCGACCTGCTGGAAACCATCTGCAGGGAGATGAAGATATCGAATCCCCAGATGCCCCTTACTGTGATAGCCGACACCTTCGGACGCATAGTTTATGTAACCGAAGGATATACCATAGGCATCGCGGAACAGCTCAGGAAACTGTAGTCCGTGTGCGGATATGGAGAAGAAGGCGGTCGGGATTGTCTCCCGGCCGCCTTCTTCCGTATCATTGAGGTTATGATCTTCTTGTCCTATCCTATGCAGGCTCCGTTTCCGAGGACCTGTTCGGGGGTGATGAAGCGCATTTGTCCGTCTTCCTCCTTCGCCATCAGAATCATTCCTTTCGATTCGATGCCGCGGATTTTTCTGGGGGCGAGGTTGGCGAGGATGCAGATCTGTCTTCCGACCATCTGTTCGGGGGTGTAGTACTGGGCGATGCCGGAGACTATGGTGCGGCGGTCGATGCCGGTGTCTATGGTGAGTTTCAGGAGCTTGTCCGTCTTGGGAACCCTTTCAGCTTCAAGCACCGTGGCGGTGCGGATGTCCATCTTTTCGAACTCCTCGAATGTGCATTCCTCCTTCTGTGGGGCTATTACCTTCGGGGCCGCCGCCTTGGCCGCCGCCTCGTTGGCCTTTTCGGTCTCTTCGAGTTTCTGGATCTGGGCATCGATGGAGGAATCTTCTATCTTCGCGAAGAGCAGTTCGGCGGGGTTCAGCTGATGCCCTTCGGGGAGGAGGTCGCAGGAGCCTATATTGCTCCAGAGGAGCAGCTCCTTACCGAGACCCAGAATCTTCAGGAGACGGTCGGTGGAGAAGGGGATGAACGGGGCGAAGGTGATGGCCAGGTCGGCGCATATCTTCAGGGATACGTTCAGGATGGATGCCGTACGGTCCATATCGGTCTTCGCCACTTTCCAGGGTTCGGTGTCCGTGAGGTACTTATTGCCCAGACGGGCCATATCCATAGCTTCCTTCAGGGCCTCGCGGAAGCGGTAATGCTCCAGACTCTCCTCTATCTGTTTCTTCAGTACGGGNNATCTGGGCGAGGGTCTCGTCGTCGATGGCTTCGTGTTTCAGGTCTGCGGGTACCCGGCCGCCGAAATACTTGTGCGTGAGCACTACCGCACGGTTTACGAAGTTACCGTAGATGGCCACGAGCTCGGAGTTGTTCCGGGTCTGGAAGTCTTTCCAGGTGAAGTCGTTGTCCTTCGTCTCGGGGGCGTTCGCGCAGAGTACGTAGCGGAGCACGTCCTGCTGGCCGGGGAAGTCGCGGAGGTATTCGTGGAGCCACACCGCCCAGTTCCGGGAGGTGGATATCTTCTTCCCTTCGAGGTTCAGGAACTCGTTCGAGGGGACGTTGTCGGGGAGGATGAAGTCACCGTGGGCCTTCAGCATCGAGGGGAATACTATACAGTGGAACACGATGTTGTCCTTCCCGATGAAGTGAACCAGTTTCGTGTCCTGGTCACACCACCATTTCTTCCAGTCGTCGGGGCGGGCTTCGATGGTGTTCGATATGTATCCGATGGGGGCGTCGAACCAGACGTAGAGGACTTTCCCGTCGGCTCCTTCTACCGGGACAGGTACACCCCATTCCAGGTCACGGCTGACGGCACGGGGCTGGAGACCTCCGTCTATCCACGATTTGCACTGACCATAGACGTTCACTTTCCATTCCTTGTGCTGCTCGAGAATCCATTCGCGGAGCCAGGGCTCGTATCGGTCGAGGGGGAGGTACCAGTGTTTGGTCTTCTTCTTGACCGGGACGTTTCCGCTGAGGGCCGAGTGGGGGTTCAGCAGTTCGTCTGGACTTAGGGTACAGCCGCATTTTTCGCACTGGTCACCGTAGGCTCCTTCGGCGCCGCATTTCGGGCAGGTGCCTACTATGTAGCGGTCGGCGAGGAATGTGCCCGCTTCTTCATCGTAGTATTGCTCGCTCTCCTTTTCGATGAATTTTCCTTCATCATAGAGCTTGCGGAAGAAGTCGGATGCGGTCTTCTCGTGTGTGGCGGAGGTGGTGCGGCTGTAAACGTCGAAACTGATGCCGAATTCTTCGAAGGAGTCCTTTATTATCTTGTGGTATCTGTCCACTATGTCCTGCGGGGTGCAGCCTTCTTTTCTGGCTCTGATGGTGATGGGTACTCCGTGCTCATCGGAGCCTCCTACGAAAAATACTTCCCGTCCCTGCATCCTCATATAGCGTGCATATATGTCGGCGGGAACATAGACTCCTGCCAGATGTCCGATGTGTACCGGCCCGTTGGCGTAGGGAAGGGCGGAGGTTATCAGAAAGCGTTTGTATTCCTTGTTCATATTTCTTTTTATTGGTGGCGCAAAGGTAATAAAATATGAAGAAATGCTGAAGTTGGAATATAATGCTTAATTTCGGCACAGGCGGCAGGAATAGGTACGATAGGACGCAATACCCTGCTCATCACTCCCGAATATGGCTCATTGGTCTGGTTGGGCGGTGTCCTTACCCATCTGCCCGTACTGTCTTTCGGGGGAAAGGCAGTACTGATATTCGATTTTATCCGGAAAAATTTGGGAATAAAGTCAAATACATATATATTTGCGCTTGATTGATTGGAAGAGCGAATTCTTCTTGAATGTTTGTTTGTCGGAGCAGCCTGTCGGTGATGGGGTTCCGCGTATGCTTGGGAGATGTCCCGGGGATGCATATGTTCCTGCAGGGGAATGCCGTTTATTCCACAATCACATAACATGTTTTACAACATATGATGATCGTCTCCAGATGAAACGGGCAATTCTTTTTATAGCCGCATCAATGGTTCTGTCACTGGCGTCCTGCCAGAAGGACGAGTTTTCCGGGTCCACGGATCCGGAGGACGTCATCAGTTTTTCCTCCTATATGGAGAGGGCGTCCACCAGAGCCGTCGTGACTGACGTTACCTCCGCCAACCTCACCGCGTTCAAAGTCATGGCCTACAGTCAGGGCACATCCACCGTATATTTTTCGACGGAGCAGACAGCCACGAAACAGGTTTCGGGCGACTATACCATCGGTACCAGATATTACTGGCCCGTAACTGCCGGTCTGGACTTCTTCGCCTATAACGGATCGGGGGCGGATACGATATCGAATGTGGCCGGCGTGGCCAGCGTGTCATATTCTGTGCCCGCATCCGGTACTGAGGATTTCGTGGTGGCCGTGGCGGAAGACTGTACCAAGAGCGCTGCGATGGTCATAGGGGATGCGAGAGTCCAGGCATTGACATTCAATCATGCCCTGACGAAGGTGAACAAGGTGATTCTGAAGGCGAAAAACGATGGTGTGTGCAATACGGTGAACTACAGGTACGTTTTCACTGATGTGAGGATAGAGGGTGCGAAGACCAGTGCGACCTATACGTTCAATCCCGCATCCGGGACGAACTGGGGTACGGCTGCCGGGAGTGCCGACTATGTCTTTACGGAATACAGCGGAAACTTCTCCGGCAGTGCGGCCGATACTCTGGAACACTCGGCCGGGGTAAATGACCAGTTCATAATTCTGCCGCAGAGTGCGGTTTTCAGTGTCACCTATTCCGTGCAGTATTCTCCTGACGGGACCAACAACTGGACGGAGATTATGGAGAGTGTCACGAAGACGGCGGAAGTTCCGATGGAGATGGGAGAATCCTATGACATCACTTTCCATCTGTCGAATGATGCTTCACCGATGATTTTCAGTCTTTCGGGGGTCGAAGACTGGTCCTCGGGGACATATACCATGAATTAATCCCCCGGTCAGACACGTCTGGTGACATCATTTGGCCACGCTGTTCAACGGAATCGGCGGTGACCGACTTTTGGCCAAATAATATTACCTTTGTCCGGAAGATTCCTGAAATAGAAGTTATGATAGACAGGGCGACGGTGGATAGGGTGATGGATGCCGCGGAGATCGTGGACGTCATCGGGGATTTCGTGTCCCTGAGACGGCGCGGTGCGGATTATGTCGCGTGCTGTCCGTTCCATAACGAGAAGACACCTTCCTTTCACGTCTCCCCTTCGAAGGGAATCTACAAATGTTTCGGGTGCGGAAAGGCCGGGAATGCGGTTACGTTCCTGAAGGACCACGAGCAGATGACATTCGTGGAGGCTCTGAAATATCTGGGCCGAAAGTACGGGATAGCCGTGGAGGATATCGAGGAGGACGAAGATGCGGCCGCTGACAGGCTCCGGCACGAGTCGATGCTTCTGGTCTCCGAGTTCGCACAGAAATTCTACAGGGATGTTCTCTATAATACCCGGATAGGACAGGCTGTCGGGTTGGCATATTTCCGGGACAAGAGGGGATTTTCGGACGCTACCATAGAAAAATTCGGACTGGGCTATTCTCCCGACGGAGGAGGCTTCCGGGCCGGCGGCGGCATTCAGATGGAGACGCTGGCGCAGGCGGCGCTCAAGGCAGGATACAAGAAAGAATTCCTGCTTTCTACGGGACTGTGTTTCGAGAGAGGCACCGGCGGGACTCTTGCGGACAAGTTTTACGACAGGGTGATGTTTCCCATCCATTCGCTGAGCGGGAGGGTAATCGCTTTCGGCGGGAGGACTCTGCTGACGGACAAGTCCGTGGCCAAGTATGTGAATTCTCCCGAGACAGAGATATATGTGAAGAACAAGTCACTGTACGGCATTTTCCAGGCGAAGGCTGCCATCGCGAAAAAACAGAAATGTTATCTGGTGGAGGGGTATGCGGATGTGATTTCGATGTCACAGGCAGGGGTGGAGAACGTGGTGGCTTCTTCCGGAACATCCCTCACTTCGGGACAGATTCGTCTTATCAAGAGATTCACTACGGATATCACCGTGATGTATGACGGAGACGCAGCCGGAATCAAGGCCTCCATCAGGGGTATCGACATGCTTCTGGAGGAGGGGATGACGGTGAAGGTGGTGCTCCTGCCGGACGGGCAGGATCCGGACGATTTCGCCCGTTCGCATACTCTGGACGAGATAGTCTCATTTCTGGACTCCCACGAGACGGATTTCATAGATTTCAAGTACGAACTTCTGGCTGAGGGGATAAAAAAGGACCCCATCCGGAAGGCTTCCCTCATCAGGGAGATTATCCATACCATTTCGATAATTCCCGATCCTATCGCCCGTCAGGTATATATAGAACAGTGTGCCGGGAAGATGGACGTGAAACAGGAATTGCTGGCCGCAGAGGTGGGGAAGGAGAGACGGAAGTACCTGGAGAACGTGGAGAAGGAAAAGCGTCGGGAAAAGGAACGGGAGGAGAGAATGCGGCAGCGCGGCGGGGCTGTCGCCG
>DCIQ01000157.1:0-3075 GCA_002317435.1 Bacteroidales bacterium UBA1722
GCCCTCGAATGTCAGGACAGACCGATAGTCTGGATCGCGGGCGGGACCGACAAGGGGAACGACTATTCGGAACTGTACGAACTCACGGACAAGAAGGTGAAGGCTCTGATATGTATGGGCCGGGACAACAGAAAGCTGCACGAGTGTTTCGACGACAGAATCAAAACCGTGGTCGATGCCGCGTCGGCCGGGGAAGCCGTGAGGAAGGCGTACGAGCTCGCCGAGGCAGGAGACGTGGTGCTCCTCTCCCCCTGCTGCGCCAGTTTCGACCTTTTCAAAAACTATGAAGACAGGGGACGGCAGTTCAAGGCGGCCGTGAGGGCACTTTAGGGACAGAATACAGTTATCGGAAAACAATGGGAAAAACAGGCAAACTGAAAATCCGCGGGGACAGGTTCATCTGGCTGATGGTCATATTCTTCTGTATGATATCGGTCGCGGTCATCTATTCCTCGTCAAGTTCACTGGCATTGAGGAACGACACCACTCCCTTCAATGTGATGATGAAGCAGTTCATCTCTTTCGTCGTAGGATATGCCGGGCTGTTCGCCTGCTACTGCATCCCTTTGAAACTCTGGAGGAAGTTTTCATATCTCCTGCTGGTTCTGGCGGCGGTGCTGCTGATAGCGGCGCTCGTCACGCCTGACCCGAGGCATATAGTGATAGGTAAGAAGACACTTCCCTTCCAGCCCTCCGAACTGGCGAAGGTGGCGACTGTGCTCTATCTGGGAAGAATCATCGAAATCTCCAGTATGGATACGTTCCGGGAATACCTGTTCCGGGTGCTTGTCCCGCTGGGAAGCATCTGTGCACTCACGCTTATGGGGAGCGTGTCGGCCACCCTCATAATCCTGCTGGTGGCGGGAGCCATCCTCCTGTGCTCCGGAATCCGGTGGAGCTATCTGGGATACACGGCGCTCATCTGCATCGCGGCGGGAGGGATTGCCGTAGGCACATACTATATCTCGGGGGGGAAGGTGTTCGACCGTATCGGGACAGCCATCAGCCGGGTGGAAAGGCATCTCATCAGCGAAGAAGAAGCCGTCCGGACCATGTCTCCGGAGGAGCTGAAGGACTACAACGACAAGAAAGAGCAGGCCCGACATGCGGAAGAGGCCATCCAGCTGGGGGGAATCACCGGCAGGGGACCCGGAAACGGACTGAAGAAATTCGTCCTGCCGAACGCCTATGACGATTACGTATTCGCCACCATCGTGGAGGAGACCGGACTGATAGGGGCCGTCACCCTGATGGTCCTCTACATAGTGTTTTTCTACCGATGTCTGGTGATAGCGAAAATGTGCAGCAAGACGTTCACCACAGTCACGGTGCTGGGGCTCGGTCTGCTGATAGTGCTCCAGGCGTTCCTGCATATATGCGTGAACGTGGGACTGCTTCCCGTCACCGGACAGACTCTTCCCCTCATAAGCAACGGAGGGTCATCCATAGTAATCCTGAGCTGCGCCGTGGGCATCATCCTGTCAGTCAACAGGACCATAGAAGTCACTGAAGAGAAAGGACGTATCACGGCGAAACAGCAGGAGGAGGAGAAAGCCAGGGAGGAAGAGAGAATCGCACGGGAAATGAAGAAAATAGGATAACATAATATGGTACAGGAAAAAAAGAATTGCAGGATAATAATCAGCGGAGGCGGCACGGGAGGTCATATCTTCCCCGCCCTCTCGATAGCCGGTGCGGTAAAGGCTCTCAGACCCGAGACTGAGATACTGTTCGTGGGAGCCGAAGGCCGTATGGAGATGCATCGCGTCCCGGCTGCAGGTTACCGGATAGTGGGACTGCCGGTGGCGGGACTCCAGAGAAGCCTGAGCGTAAAGAACCTGTCGCTTCCCGTCAAAGTGCTGCGCAGCCTCTCTCTGGCAGGTGACATTCTGGATGAATTCCGTCCGGACATAGCCGTGGGAGTGGGAGGATATGCTTCCGCCCCACTGCTCTGGAAAGCGTCTTCGAGGGGGATTCCCTGTCTCATACAGGAACAGAACTCATACGCCGGACTCACCAACAGAATTCTGGGCAGGAGGGCCGAAAGGATATGCACCGCATACGGGGGGATGGAGAAATTCTTCCCGGCGGAGAAGATAGTCCTCACCGGGAATCCCATCCGGGAAGGAATACATCCGGCCACACCCGAAGAGAGGGCGGAGGCGTTCGGATTTTTCGGTCTGAACCCGGAGAAAAAAGTGGTGCTGGTGGTCGGAGGGAGCCTCGGATGCGGCACATTCAATGCCATTATGAGGAAATACACCGCGGAACACGGCAAGGATACGGAGGTGCAGTTCATCTGGCAGAGCGGCGGCCGGAGCGGCCGGAGCACCGAGGAATTCTTCAGGTCTCTCCCCGAAGCGGAGATAACCGATACCTTCCGCAGATACGGTTCGGTCTATAACTGCGACTTCATCACGAGGATGGATATGGCTTTCGCCGCCGCGGACCTCATAGTGTCCAGAGCCGGTGCAGGTACCATCTCGGAACTGTGTGCCGCAGGATGTCCCACCATATTCGTCCCCTCCCCCGTCGTGGCGGAAGACCATCAGACACATAATGCGATGGCCCTCGTAAACCGGGACGCCGCCATTATGGTCCCCGATGCGCAAGCCCCGGAGACGCTTATGGAACGGATTATGGAGACCGTATCCGACACGGAACGGCTCGGCACGCTGAGCAGAAACATACTCGGGCTGGCCAAGGTGAATGCGGCCCGGGAGATCGCGGAACACATATTCGAAATAACGGACAGGAGATGAAAAACGTATATTTCATAGGAATCGGCGGTATAGGGATGAGTGCCATCGCGAGGTATTATCACCACGCGGGGTACTGCGTCACCGGATATGACAGGACTCCCTCCGCGCTCACTCGGGCACTGGAGGAGGAAGGGATACGGGTACACTTTCAGGACAACCCGGAAGTCATCCCCACGGATATCCCGGAGACACTGGTGATATACACCCCCGCCATACCGGAGGACCTGAAAGAACTCCGCTACGTAAGGGAGCACGGGTACAGGCTCATCAAACGCTCCCGCGCCCTCGGAGAGATAGCGTCGGACCGGAACTG
>DCIQ01000157.1:3218-5078 GCA_002317435.1 Bacteroidales bacterium UBA1722
GTCCTCGTCGCGGAAGCCGACGAATTCGACCGGTCATTCCTCCAGCTGTACCCCCACACCGCCGTCATCACCGCCATGGACGCCGACCACCTCGACATCTACGGGGACATCGCGCACGTACGGGAAGCCTTTATTGCCTTCGGCAATCAAGTAAAAAACACCCTCATAGTCAAGAAAGGGCTGGAGGGACATTTCGAAGGGAAGGGTACCGCGGCACGGATACTGACTTATGCATACGATGATCCGCAGGCGGATTTCCACGCGGAAGACATTGCCCTCATGGAAGGGGGGCACCTCAGTTTCACCATGGTGACGCCATACGGCAGAATCGAAGGATGCACCGTGGGCGTTCCGGGATGGGTGTATGTGGAGAACGGGATAGCGGCGGCGGCCGTGGCCCTCACCTATGGAATGGACGGCGCACTCATAAAGGATGCCCTGAAAACTTTCAGCGGAGTCCGCAGGAGAATGGACATCTATATAAACACCCCCCGGTGCGTCTATATCGACGACTATGCCCACCACCCGGCGGAACTGGCGGCCACCATCTCCTCCGTAAGGAAAATTTTCCCGGGAAGGAAGATAACCGGAATCTTCCAGCCCCATCTGTTCACCCGCACCAGGGACTTGCGGGACGAATTCGCCGTCAGCCTGAGCGCTCTGGACGAACTCATACTGCTGCCCATATATCCGGCACGGGAACAGCCCATAGAAGGTGTCACCTCCGAGATAATTCTGGATGCGGCCGCCGCGCCGGTGAAAATGCTCATCGCGAAAGAATCCCTTACGGAAGTATTGCGGGACAGGGACAGCGACATAGTGATATCCTTCGGAGCGGGCGACATAGACAGACTGTGTCCCGAAATAGAAAAGACACTCAGAAAGAAACACAACATATAACATCATAACGGTTTGGTCAGGAAAATCCTCACATACTTTCTCTATCTGGCCGGCATCTGCGCATTCGGTGCCTACCTGTGGTTCTGCAGCACCCTCTCCGCCGCGGCATCCGATAACGAGGTGTGCCGGGACATACGCATTACGGTCCTGGACAGCGCGCTTATCCGGTTCATCACCGCCGGATCCGTCCGGGATATGATATGCGGCAGCGAGTCGCCCATAGGGAAGAAAGTGTCCGAGATAGACATCCACGCGCTCGAAGAACGCATCACCGGATACGGAGCCGTCAAGAAAAGTGAAGTGGCGGTGGACCGGTCGGGGATAATGCATGTGGAGATAACACAGCGCAGACCCGTGCTCAGGCTGGAAGAAAGCGGCGGGCCGGTATATATGGATGAGACCGGATTCAGGTTCCCGCTCTCGGACCTGTTCAGTTCGCATGTCCCCATAATAACCGGAAACATCCCGAAGGATGATCCCGAGTGGGAACGTGGAATCGTGGAACTGGGAAACTACATCTTCATCCACCGCTTCTGGAACGGACAGATAGAACAGATAAACGTCACCGGAGACGGATGTCTCAACCTGTACACCAGAATCGGGGACCAGCAGATAATCTTCGGGAAACCGGAGAAGATAGACTACAAATTCAGAAAACTGTTCTCATACTACAGGAATATAGCCCCCCGGTACGGATGGAACCACTACGAATCAGTGGATTTGAAATATTCGGACCAGATAGTATGTCGCAGAAAGAAACAATAAGGAAAGATTACTAAACTTCAGCAATATGGGTAATTACATCACAGCAGTCGATTTCGGGACCACCAAAGTGGCGGTGGCCGTCGGTGAACGGTCCACTGTCGGAGTCAGGATAACGGCCTACGGGGAAGCCCCCTCCAGAGGAATCCTCAGGGGAGACGTCCTCAACATAAAAGCCGTCAGGAACACGCTCAAGAG
>DCIQ01000157.1:5146-10144 GCA_002317435.1 Bacteroidales bacterium UBA1722
AGTATCCACCCTGTATGCAGGAATCGCCGGCACCAACATAAGGTGCGAACTCACTTCCGTAAAACGGACTCGCGCGGACGAAAGCAGCACCATAGAGCAGTCCGAGATAGAGGATATGCGGACTGAGGCGTTCCTCTCATTCGATAACGGACAGGAAAAAGTGCTGCATGTGATCCCCCAGTCATATAACGTGGACGACCTGCGCGACCTGCCCGACATAGAGGGACATCAGGGAAAGGAAATCCAGGGATTCTATATGGTATTCATAGGGAAGACCAACTCTGCGGAACACACCATCTCGGCAGTCGAAAAGGCCGGATTCAAGGTGGGCTCCATCATTCTGGAACCCGTGGCTTCCGCCAAGGCTGTCCTCACCGAAGATGAGACCGAACTCGGAGCGGCACTGGTGGATATAGGGGGCGGCACCAGCGACCTGCTGATAGTCAAGGACAATAAAATCCGCTATAGCGCCGTAATCCCCTTCGGAGGCAAATCGATCACTTCCGACATCAGCCAGATATGCAACGTGACGGAACGTCAGGCGGAGGTAATGAAACGCAAGCACGGGACCTGTATCGCGGCCCTCGGCCCGGACAACAGGTTCATCGGGATAAAGGACGAGCACGGCATCATAACCAAGCGCGTCCCCTACAGAGTCCTCGACGAGACCATAGAGGCCCGTACCGGCGAGATAATAGCGACCATAAAAAACGAAATAATCAAATCCGGATATGACAAGAAGATAAGCAGGCTGGTTCTCACCGGGGGCACCGCGAATCTCGCCCAGATAGGAGTCCTCTTCAAACAAATGACCGGATACAATGTAAGACTGGCCGTCCCGAATGAAAAATACATAATAGGAAACTCCTGCCCCGAAATCTTCAATCCGTCATCCTCCACCGTGGCCGGACTCATACTGAAAGGTTTCGAAATAGACGCTCCGGACGAAGGAAAGGAAGCCGAAGACGATGTAATCCCCGGAAAAAATGCAGTGAACGAGGTAATATCCACCACGGAAGCGGGAAGTGACGACAAGAAAGGCGGATGGAGACTGTTCGGACGCTCCAGAAAGGAAGAGCCACAGCCGAAGCCGGAACCGAAAGAGGAAAAGGCGGAAGCTGCAAAACAGATACCGGAGTCCCGACAGCCTGCCGGACAGCCTTACAGAAGCCAGAGTCCGACGAAAAAAACCAAGAAGAGCATAGAGGATTCCCTGCTGGGGGACATCTTCAGTTTCGGAGAAAATGACAATGACGCATAACCTGCTTAAATCAATTCAGACATGGGAATCAGTGAGATAATCCCCAATGGGGTAAAAGAGAAAGACACTATAATAAAAGTGATCGGAGTAGGCGGAGGCGGCTGCAACGCCGTCTCGCAGATGTATCTGAACGGAGGAATAAAGGACGTGGACATGGCCGTCTGCAACACTGACAGCCAGTCTCTGCGGAACTATCCCGTCCCCGAAAAAATCCAGCTCGGCACGATTCTGACCAAAGGACTCGGAGCCGGCTGCGACCCCATCCAGGGACAGAACGCAGCATTGGAATCGATAGACCAGATTAAAGAATGTCTCTCCGGAAAGACCCAGATGGTATTCATCACGGCGGGGATGGGAGGCGGCACCGGCACCGGCGCGGCACCTGTCATCGCGAAAGTCGCCAGAGAGATGGGTCTGCTGACGGTGGCGGTGGTGACCCAGCCCAGCGACGATGAAGGGAAGATGACCCGCATGCGGGCCTATCTCGGCATCCAGGAACTCTCCAAATATGTAGATTCGCTCCTCATCATAAACAACCAGAAACTCTACGAGAACTACAACAAACTCACACTGAAGCGGGCCTTCACCAAATCGGACGACGTCCTCTGCACCGCAGTGCGCGGCATCGCCGAAATAATCACAGGTGAAGGCTACATCAACGTGGACTTCGCGGACGTCAGCAAGGTGATGAGAAACAGCGGCATCGCCATCCTCGGTATCGGAGAGGCCTGCGGGGAAGATAGGGCTACGGAAGCGGTGGACATCGCATTCAACTCCCCTCTGCTGAACGACTACGACCTCCGGACAGCCAAAAGCGTACTGGTGAATATAAGTTCGAATCAGGATGAGCAGCAGGGACTCACCATGGCCGAACTGGAGAAGATAATGACCTACATCAAACAATATACCGGTGCGGCCTCCAATTTCAAGCGCGGGGTGGTATATGACGACTCCCTTCCGAAAGACGGCATTCGTGTGACGGTGGTGGCCACCGGCTTCAAGATGCACCTGGATGCAGTCACCGAAAGTACCTTCGATGAAGAAAACACTGACATTCTGGATATGGATGAAGATTCCTCGGGTACGATTCTGCTCGCGCTCCCGGAAGACAACGACATCTCGCTCGAATCCTCAAACATAGAAAAGGGGACCGACGACATTCCGATCTACGACAGGGAGATTCCGATAGAGGACTGGGAAAACGAACCCGCAATCACCAGACGCCGCCGCATAGCACGGGAGAAGGCAGAATAATCACTGGGCGATAAACCGGTAAACTATCTCTCCAGCCTGCCTCTCTGCGGCCGTATCGGAAGAGTTGAAACGGGAGCGTTTCGCTGCGGAGAGAGCATACTCCTGAAGACACTCGTCAGACGAAGAGACCTCTTCCACCAGCCTGACGGCCGTCACGGTCCCCTTGCGGTTCACCACTATGGCGACAGTGACGTCACCTGCCCCCTGACATCTGTATGCAGGAATCGGAAGTCTCAATGCCTTGCGGCCCTCCAGCCGCCAGGAGAGAACCGAAGGGCCCGCATACTGTTCACCGGTGTCCGTCTTCTCCTCCTTCTTGTTCAGACTTATATCCTCCTCCGTGTCGAGCTCGCTCTGCGCGGCCTTTCTGCTGGCATCCAATTTCTCCTGAAGACGTCTGGCCTCATCATAGACGTCGGAAGGATTCCGATGCCTGTCATCTTTCAGATTACGTCCACGGGACGCATCCACAGCCATATTCCTGGGAGCCTGCTTCCGGGCCTGAGCCAGAAGTTCATCCACTTCCCTGCTGACTTCCTCCTTCATCTGAAGAAGTTTCTCCTCCTTCTCAAGCTCTTCCTGACGGGTGAAATCCAGCACGAAAGAAGTCTCCTTTTCGACCTCCTTCCTGATACCGTAACACAGAAAAATGATAATGATGACCAAATGAAAAGAGAGGGTCAGATACAGACCTGCTCTCTTCTCACTCGTGATTTTCCTGTGGTCTTCTTCGAACAAACCGGATTCCTCCTAGAATTCTGCAGTCTTGGGGGTCCTGGGGAACGGGATGACGTCCCTGATATTCTGCATGCCGGTAACGAACAGCAGGAGCCTCTCGAATCCGAGTCCGAAACCGCTGTGGGGACAGCTTCCGAAACGGCGGGTATCGAGATACCACCACAGGCACGACATATCCATCTTCAGCTCGTCTATCCTGGCCTGAAGCTTCTCGAATGACTCCTCACGCTGCGAACCGCCTATGATCTCACCTATCTTGGGGAAGAGGACATCCATCGCGCGGACAGTCCTGCCGTCATCGTTCTGCTTCATATAGAAAGCCTTTATATCCTTCGGATAGTCGGTGAGGATAACGGGTCGGCCGAAATGCTTTTCCACGAGATAGCGCTCGTGCTCGCTCTGCAGATCCACACCCCAGGATACGGGATACTCGAACTTCACACCGCTCTTGACAAGAATATCCACACCCTCGGTATAGGGAAGACGGACGAATTCCGTCGCGATGACACTTTCCAGACGGGAGACAAGTTCCCGGTCGAACATATTGTTCAGGAACTGCAGATCGTCCATACAGTGGTCGAGAGCATATTTCACGAGATATTTTATGAATTCCTCGGCGAGGTCCATATTATCCTTTATCTCATAAAAAGCCATTTCGGGCTCCACCATCCAGAACTCGGCCAGATGTCGCGGAGTATTGGAGTTCTCCGCACGGAAAGTAGGACCGAAAGTATAAATCTCGCCCAGGGCGGTGGCTCCCAGCTCGCCCTCCAGCTGACCGCTTACGGTAAGATTCGTATGCCTTCCGAAGAAATCCTGTGAGTAATCCACCTTCCCGTCTTCCGTAAGGGGCGGATTCTTCAGGTCCAAGGTAGTCACCTGGAACATCGCACCCGCGCCTTCGGCATCGGAAGCGGTGATAAGAGGGGTATGCAGATAATAGAATCCCTTTTCGTTGAAAAACTTATGGATGGCGAAAGCCATCGCGTGGCGGATACGCAGCACTGCGCCGAACGTATTGGTACGGGGACGGAGATGCGCTATCTCCCTGAGGAATTCCATACTGTGACCTTTCTTCTGAAGGGGATATTTCTCGGGATCGGCGGTACCGTAGAGTTCTATCTCACGGGCCTGGATCTCCACTGCCTGACCGCTTCCCTGAGAAGCCACCAGATCTCCGGTGACACCGATACATGCACCGGTGGTGATATCCTTCAACAAGTCCTCGGAGAACTTCGACGGATCACATACTATCTGGATATTATTTATGGTAGAGCCGTCGTTCAATGCGATGAAGGCTACGTTTTTGTTTCCTCTTTTGGTTCTTACCCAACCCTTGGCCAGAACTTCCCTGCCGGGTTCTTCCTTCAGCAGAACTGCTACCTTTTGTCTCTTCGGTGTCATGATATTGTTTTTTGAGTGACTGCAAAAATACTAAAAAATAAGCAGTCCGGAACAAAAAATCCGGACTGCCTCCATAAGTTGCGAACCCACAGGAATATCCTGCAGGACATCGGAGAAGAGCACTATTTCGCGGGAGCATAGGTTATCCCCATAGCTTCGCATATCTTCTTGGGGATATCCGTATTGTCCATCTTCCCGGAGAAAAGTTCAGAGCCTGCACCGACGGCGAAAACCGGAACCGCACCTCCGTTATGGGAACCTGTAGACCAGGATATATGTGCCTTCGCGGTAAGCTCGTCAGAGTTCGCGATATCGTCCGCACCTCCGCTCAAATAATTCTT
>DCIQ01000157.1:10279-10860 GCA_002317435.1 Bacteroidales bacterium UBA1722
GGATGCTGAAGGTAGAAATCATACGCTTCCTGAACGGCATCTCCCAAATCCATGGTCTCCATGATGGCGGTCTTGGTATCATTCACATGCTCGGCACCGTCTATCTTGCCTCCTTCCGACATCAGGAAGAAACCTTTCTCACCGGAGGGGTCATAGAGGACATCGATACCTGCGCTTACGACCTGACGGAGGGTGAGGTCCCCTTCCTGTCTGTCTATGCAGAAAGGAAGTTCCTCGGATTCCTGACCCGAAGACTGGAGGAGCATTATCTTGTCGGTCGTGCCCTTTATTTTTTCGAACTCGTCCAGACCGCAGGCCACTGTATATCCCGCATTTCGGATAAGGGTGTAGGCATCGGTGGCCGTGCTGTCCTTCTTGCACTTCCAGTCATAAAGTCCGCCGCCACCGAAATATTCGAAACCGGATTCGGGAAGCTGGCAGGCGAGTTCATAATAGTCATTCCTGCTGGGACGTGTACCGTAAAATGCGGCGGGAGTAGCGTGATTCACCGGCACCGTAGAACTTACACCCACAGGGAAGCCGGCTTCGTGTGCCATATATGCTATGCTCTTGACCGCGAC
>DCIQ01000157.1:10945-12560 GCA_002317435.1 Bacteroidales bacterium UBA1722
GCAGAATCGGTAATCCAACTGTCCGCGGAATAGGAGGTCGCCATCCCCATCACGGGAAACTGTGTGAAACTGAGGGATTTGCTCCCATATTCACCATTGAGATGGGCATTATATCCTTCAGTAACGGAGATTACGGAGAAACTCATGCCGTCACCGATGAAATAGAATACGTATTTGGCCTTGGGAGAGTCCTTCTGCGTATTGCAGGACAAGAGCAGAAGAACCGACAGGACGGAAAGGATAGATTTGAATCTTGACATGATATTGGTCGATAGAAATTTGGAAATTGTGTGGTTATGATATACGAAACGGGTACCTGAGAATGGTACCCGTTCCTGTATTGATACATATAGGCACGAAAACTATTTCTTTTCGGTCTTGCGTGCCGCATACATAATCTTGAGAGCGGAGCAGCGACGAAGTTCCTGCTTCACGTCGGTGACGATACCCATTCTGGTATCTTCATCGATTTTGAGCGACGTGGTCATGAAAGTACGGTCAGCCTCACTGAGGGACTCACGTTCCGACGCTATGAAGTCACGGATATCATCGACACTCTTGAAAGAGTCGTTCAGCTGGATGCGGGCTTCGGTACCGAACTGTGCCTGATACTGTTTCGAAGGGGCTCCGATATAGATGTATGATGCGAGGTCCTTCCTCTCCAGCTTGGCAGCTTCAGTGGCCTCGGGCAGAGTAACCTTTACGAGGATATCCGTCTGACGCATACTGGTGGAGACCATAAAGAACATAAGAATCATAAATACGATATCGGGAAGCGACGCGGTACTGATACCGGGAGTATCGTTGTTGCCTTTCTTTTTGAACTTAGCCATAATAAAACCTCCTATCTTCTTCTTGAACTCTTGGAGACATCCTTAGGTTCTGACTCAGACACCGTGTTGGGGATAGCCAGACGGACTATCTTCTGGTGGTCTTCATCGAGATCAGCATATGTCTTTCCGAAATTCTGAATGGAAAAATCATCACGGATACGAGTGATAGCCCTCACCAGAACGTTCTGGACTTTGATATAAGTCGAGTAACTGGTGGCGCGGTCATTCTGGAGTGATATGACACCCTCCGACACGGGATAGTCTCCGAAACCTTCGATATTCTTTACCTTCTTGGCCGAGAGTCTCTCACTGTTGGTGGGGTTTGTAAGGAAGTCGATGACTATGTCCTCTATCTGGTCAACATCAGAAATATACTGTTCACCGGCGAAGATGGCATCTCTCGAGTTTATCTTCACATTCAGGAGATTACGACGGTTGACCTTGATGTCCTCTACCTTCTGGCTCGCATCGGGGATAGGAGGAAGACGACGGGCAAGACCTGTTTCTGCGTCCATAGTAGTCACCATCAGGAAGAATATCAACATCAGGAAGGAGATATCCGCCATAGAACCACCGTTGATTTCAGGTGTTTTCTTAGATGCCATAGTCTGTTATTTATTAATAGCGTTTCTTATCGCACCGGCTACCAGAGCCACGACAGACACCGCTGCGAGGATGTAAGTCATGACGAGGAAGAAGTCGGTCAGTTTGAATGTAGCTGCCGTAGGGGCAGGATCGATGTTAACGGGTACCGCTGCGCCACTGGCGAGAAGGTACGAAAC
>DCIQ01000157.1:12671-19060 GCA_002317435.1 Bacteroidales bacterium UBA1722
AGCGAGAACTGCTACTGCACAGAGGGCATATGCCCAATAAAGGAGACCGTCAACCCAGCTGAAGTTGTCCATTATCCAAGCCATGTTGCTCAATGCGAAAGCACCTGTACCGTTCTGCATGTAGAACAGCACCAGAAATACCAGCGAAAGAACCAACAGCGAGTATAATGTGATTTTTAATGCTTTTGCCATGATAGCTGGGGGTTAATGATTATTTATTCTGGAATTTAACGAGCATGTCAACGAGAGAGATGGAAGCATCCTCCATTGAGTTTACGATAGTGTCAACTTTTGAGATGAGGTAGTTGTAGAACAACTGAAGGATGATAGCTACGATAAGACCACCTACGGTAGTGATCAGAGCGACTTTCATACCGCCGGCTACGAGGGTCGGGCTGATGTCACCTGCTGCCTGGATGTTATCGAATGCCTGGATCATACCGATTACGGTACCCATGAACCCCAACATAGGAGCGATACCGATGAAGAGGGTGATCCAAGAAAGACCGCTTTCCAGCTGACCCATCTGAACCGAGCCGTAGGATACGACTGCCTTCTCTACCTGATCGACGCCCTGGTCCATGCGGAGAAGACCCTGATAGAAGATGGAAGCGACAGGTCCGCGGGTATCGCGGCAAACGTCCTTGGCTGCTTCAACACCGCCTTCCTTAAGAGCGGCTTCAACCTTTTCAAGGAGTTTTTCAGTATTTGTGCTGGCAAGATTCAGATAGATGATACGTTCGATACAGATAGCCAGACCCAGAATAAGACAGGCGATAACTGTAGCCATGAAACCTGCACCACCTTCGATGAATTTGGTCTTGATGGCCTGAAATACGGGAACTTCCTCAGCTACTTCCTCAACTGCGGGAGCGGCAGCGACTTCCTCAACTGCGGGAGCCTCCACTTCTGTAGCCTCCTCGGCAGCAACTTCTTCAGTCTGGGCGAATGCATACTGTGCAGTAAATGCCATGAGGCCCGCAACTGCTAGCAACGCAAAAATTTTTTTCATAAAGATTTTGAGATTAATTATTAAACAAATATTAAACAGTTAATTAATAAAAGCGGAGAGGGCGGGATTCGAACCCGCGAAGCCCTTTTGAAGCTTACGCACTTTCCAGGCGCGCGCCTTAGACCACTCGGCCACCTCTCCAAACATTCCAAATAACCGTCCCCGCACTCTCACCACACAAAATATCTACAAAAATAGAAAAATTATTTAATAAAGTGTCACATTATCGTTATTTCTCCACGCATATTTTTGCACAGGTAACGCTTAACACTCACATTATCCGCAAATTGACCCAATAAAAAATATAATTTCGTCACCGCTGCCTCCACGGTGCTGTCATATCCGCCGAGCACTCCGGCCATTTTCAGGGCCCTTCCTGTAGCATAAGCGTCCATATCGACGCACCCCGCCGGACACTGCGAAACGTTAAGCACTATGACTCCCCGCGAGGTCAGTTCCCCGATCACTTCCAGAAACCCGGAATCCGTAGGTGCATTCCCCGACCCGTAAGTCTCCAGGATGACAGCCCTGAGACCCTCCACGGAACATATCCCCTTCAGCATCTTCCTGTTCATCCCGGGCACCAGCCTCACGGTGGCCAGCGAATTGTCCAGATTCTTGCGGACCCACAACGGATGCCCCCAGCTCTCGGGATACCGGATCTGAGCCACATTATACTTTATATGTATCCCCGCTTCGGCCAGTTCCGGGAAATTGACCGACTTGAACGCCCTGAAATTTTCAGCATTGTACTTGGTGGTGCGGTTCCCCCTGTAGAGGATGTTCTCGAAGAACACCGTGACTTCCGGAACCATCGGATGACCGTCACTCCTCACGGCGGCGGCCACCTCTATCGACGATATGAGGTTCTCCCTTCCGTCCGTCCGGAGCTTCCCTATGGGAAGCTGGCTTCCCGTAAAGACCACCGGCTTCTCCAGGTCGTCCAGCATGAAACTCAGCATCGACGCGGAATAGGACATGGTGTCGGTACCGTGAAGCACCACGAAACCGTCATACGATTCATAGTTTTTCTCTATGATGCCCGCCAGTTCGATCCAGAATTCCATATTCACGTCCGAAGAATCTATCAAAGGACTGAAAGAGTGCACGTCCAGCCGGCACACTATCTTCTTCAGTTCGGGCACTTCCGAAAGAATCTGTGAAAAATCGAACGGGACCAGCGTGCCGGTCTCCCGGTCCTGTTTCATCCCTATGGTCCCGCCTGTGTATATCAGGAGTATCTTCTGCAATCCGTTCATATAGTCTGTTTCGTCATATTCCGAACAATTTCTCCGCGTTCGAGGTGGTGACTTTCCTTATCTCCCCGACGTCCATCCCCTTCAGGGCAGCTATCTTCTCCGATATATAAGAGAGGTATGCCGGTTCGTTCCTCCGTCCCCTGAAAGGAACCGGCGTGAGATACGGCGAGTCCGTCTCCAGCAATATGTCCTCCGGAGACATCGAAGCGACCGTGGCCGCCACCTGCGCGTTCCTGTACGTCACCACACCCCCTATCCCGAACTTGAAATCCCCATAGGCCTTCAGCCGGAGATAAGTCTCCGTGCTGCCCGAAAACGCATGGAACACACCGCGCGGCATCTTCCCCGCAAAGAGCAGTTTATCCAGCACTTCGTGCAATTCGTCCGTCGCGTCCCGCACGTGGATGATCACCGGCAGCGAGGCATCGTGCGCCAGAATCATCTGCTCTTCGAACACCGCCTTCTGTTCCGCCATGTACTCCTTCGACCAGTGACCGTCCAATCCTATCTCCCCTATGGCGGTCCATCTGCGGATGCGGAACTTCTCCAGAACGAAATCCAATTCCTTCCTCCACTGCGGACCCACTGAAGTGGGATGCAGTCCTATGCATACGAACGCCTTCCCCTCCAGAGCATCTGCAGTGCGGACCATCCTGTCATAGGACTCCGAATCTATGGCCGGAAAGATGAACCGGTCCACCCCAGCCCGGGCGGCGCGTGAGACCGTCTCGTCCAGATCGTCCCGGAACTCGGGTTCATAGATATGTGTATGGGTGTCTATCATCTTATCTTATTCCTGATGCGATATGTTCCGGGGGACACGGCCACTATCCTCCCCTCCATCTCCAACTCCGTCAATGCCGACATAACTTCCTGATATTCAAAGTCCACCTTACGCAGCACCATATCCGCATCCATACTGGTAACGGCCGATAAAGTTACCAAAATATTTCGTTTCACGGCACTGTCACACTCAAATAACAACGGCTCGGACGCCTTCCGGCCCTTCACCGTATCATTCCATCCCAGATAGGACGGGACTCCCCTGACAGAGGAGACGATCTCCGCAGTCCGTTCCTTTATCAGGGAGATGCATCCCTGAGCCACATTATCCGAAAGTCTGCCGGGTACCGCCAGCACTTCCCGCGAGTAGGAAGCAGCCATTCTGGAGGTCACCACCCCGCCTCCCGAACGGTCGGACTCCACCAGGATGACCGCATCGCACAGCCCCGCTATTATCCTGTTCCGCCTGAGAAAATTCACCTTGTTCGGCAGGGCCCCGCGCCAGAAATCTGTCAGGATACCACCCTGACGGCACATCCTGACGGCATCAGCCCTGTGCATCCTCGGGTATATCTCGTTTATGCCGGTGGCCATCACTCCCACGGTCTGAAGCCCCGCATCGAGCGCCTCCCTATGTGCACAGATATCGATTCCGTAGGCCAGCCCGCTCACTATCAGAGGCTTGGTTTCGAGTGCCGCGAACGTTCGGACTATCTCGCGACAGACTTCCTCTCCATAGGCATCGGGACGGCGGGTCCCCACCACGGACACCACCCTCTCCCCGTTCAGATCCGCGACACCTTTATAGAACAGCACGACAGGGGCGTCTTCACATTCCTTCAGCCGCCGCGGATAAGAACTGTCCTTCAGATACAGAATATGTATATCCTTCGAAATGGACCATTCCACTTCCCGGTATGCCTCTTCCAGGACCTTCCCGTCCGAAAGCACTCCCGGATACTTCGAATCCTTTCCGAATATCTCTTCCAGCGCAGGACGGCCCAGAGAAAACACTTTTCCGGGCGAGGGGAACTGTTCCACCACCTTCCGGGCCAGAACACAGTTGTAATTGAAAATCCTGTTCAGGGCACAGGCATAAACCAAATCCGAATATTCCATTCGGCGAAGATATCGCTGAGGAATATCCGGATTCGAAAATTCTAAAAAAAGAAATAAATATTTCCTTTTTTATTCAGGTTACAGGTTTCTGATTTTCTTTTCCCAGTTCCAGGCAGAGAGAAGCACGTCTCCAAGCGGAGTGTCGGCTTTCCATCCGAGGATTTTGTTCGCTTTGGAGGCATCCGCCCATACCTTGACGATGTCCCCTTCCCTTCTCGGCGCGAATTTATACGGAAGGTCCACACCTGTCACACGCTTGAATTCATTCACCAGTTCCAGAACGGACACTCCGGTACCGGTACCGAGATTGAAAAGCTCATAACGCTCGCCGTCGGCTCCCAGCATCCTGTCCACTGCACGCACGTGGGCCTTGGCCAGATCGCACACATATATGTAGTCACGGATGCAAGTCCCGTCGGGAGTGTCATAATCATCACCGAAAATGCTGAGTTCCTTCCTCAGTCCGGCAGCGGTCTGGGTGATATAGGGCACCAGATTCTGGGGTACGCCGACAGGCAGTTCCCCGATGAGGGCCGAAGGATGGGCTCCGATGGGATTGAAATATCTGAGCGCCGTGACTTTTATATTGCCGTAGGCTCTCACACTATCCTTCAGCATATCCTCACACATCTGCTTGGTCCGGCCGTAAGGAGAAAGAGCAGGTTTGGTCCTGGCCGTCTCGCTGATGGGGAGAGCCCCTTCGTCGGGTTCGCCATATACGGTGCAGGACGACGAGAAGACTATATTGCCGCTCTCGCGGCTCCTCATCAGATCGATGAGGTTCACCAGGGACATAAGGTTGTTCCTGAAATATTCCACGGGCTTGAGCACACTCTCCCCCACCGCCTTGAATGCGGCGAAATGAATGGCGGCATCAATGTCCGGATACGCTTCGAACACCCGGCTGAAGGAGGACATATCCGAGCAGTCCGCCTCCACGAAAGGAATCTCGAACCCGAGAATGGATGAAATACCTTTCAGCACATCGGGAGTGGAATTCGCGAAATCATCCACGCCCACCACTTCGTAACCGGCCTTCACCAGTTCCACGACCGTATGCGAGCCTATATATCCGGCCGCACCTGTAACCAATACACGATTTGACATATCTATCCGTTTACTTTTTCTTTTGTAACCGTTCTCTGCACCGGACACCCCTGTCAGGGCATTATGAGCATGGCATCTCCGTATGTGCCGAACTTGTAACCTTCCTTTATGGCAGTCTTGTAGGCCTTCATCACATGTTCATACCCTCCGAATGCCGCAGCTGTCATAAGCATGGTCGAACTGGGGAGATGGAAGTTCGTGACCAGCGCATCGGGGATGGTGAACTGATAGGGAGGGAAAATGAATTTGTTCGTCCATCCGTCGAACGGCTTCACCTCTCCGGTGGTGGTTACGGGGGTCTCTATCGCCCTTATCACCGTGGCTCCCACCGCTATCACCTTGTGTCCTTTACGATGGGCGCCGTTTATCATGTCGGCGGCCGTTTCGGGTATGATCACCTGCTCGGAATCCATCTTGTGCTTGGACAGGTCCTCGACATCCACTTTCCTGAAATATCCGAGTCCCATGTGGACGGTGATGGCGCACCGGTCGACACCCTTGATCTCCATTCTCTTGAAAAGTTCCCTGCTGAAATGCAGTCCGGCGGCGGGGGATGATACGGCCCCTTCCTTCTCCGCGAAGATGGTCTGGAACCGTTCGTTGTCGATCTCTTCCGCCTTCGGGCGTATCCAGGTCGGCACAGGCATTTCTCCCATGCTGTAGAGGGTCTGCTTGAATTCTTCGTACGTGCCGTCAAACAGAAATCTGAGTGTCCTGCCGCGGGATGTGGTGTTGTCTATGACTTCGGCCACGAGAGAATCGTTCTCTCCGAAATAAAGTTTGTTCCCGATCCTTATTTTCCTGGCAGGGTCCACCAGAACGTCCCAAAGCCGCTGGTCGCGGTTCAGTTCGCGGAGAAGGAACACTTCTATCTCCGCTCCCGTCTTTTCTTTGTTACCCCTCAGTCTGGCAGGGAAAACCTTGGTATCGTTCAGCACGACGACATCGCCTTCGTCAAGATAGTTGATAATATCCTTGAAGAGCTTATGCTCCATTTTTCCGGTATTCCTGTGCAGAATCAGAAGTCTGCATTCATCCCTGTATTCCGTAGGGTACTTGGCTATCAGGTCCGGAGTCTGATTATAATTGAACTGTGATAATTTCATACT
>DCIQ01000159.1:0-5607 GCA_002317435.1 Bacteroidales bacterium UBA1722
CCTATCTTGTGGACGGCATCGAATGTGGACTGAGCCAGCAGGAGGGCATTCGGATTCGCAAGGCCCACATCTTCGGATGCCAGTATCAGCATCCTCCGGGCGATGAACAGCGGATCTTCCCCACCTTTCAGCATTCTGGCCATCCAGTACACGGCTCCGTTCGGATCCGAACCGCGCAGGCTCTTGATGAATGCGGAGATTATGTCATAATGCATCTCCCCACCCTTGTCGTAGACAGCGATATTCTCCTGCAGCCTTTCGGCAATGACGGCATCCGTTATCTCCACCGGTTCTCCGCTCTTGAATGAATTCACGACTATCTCGAGGATATTCAGGAGTTTGCGGGCATCCCCGCCGCTGAAACGGAACAGGGCGGATGTCTCCCTGACGGTCACCTTACGGTTTTTCAGATAGGCGTCGGTGGTCAGTGCACGGTCGAGAAGTTTCTCCAAATCCTTCACTTCCATCGATTTGAGGACATAGACCTGACATCTGGAGAGAAGGGGAGTGATGACTTCGAAAGAAGGGTTCTCCGTAGTGGCTCCTATGAGGGTTACCAGCCCTGTCTCGACAGCCCCCAGAAGGGCATCCTGCTGCGCCTTGGTGAAACGGTGTATTTCATCTATGAAGAGGATAGGGGAGCCTCCTCCGCTGAACAGGGTGCTTTTTCCGGCTTTTTCGAACACTTCGCGCATATCCTTCACTCCGGAACTGATGGCTGAGAGAGTGAAGAAATCCCTTTTCAGTTCCTTGGCTATAATCTGTGCCAAAGTGGTTTTTCCGACGCCCGGAGGCCCCCACAAGATGAATGAGGAGATGTTTCCCGATTCTATCATCTTCCTGAGGATGGCATTCGGTCCCACGAGATGTTCCTGACCGACATATTCGTCAAGAGAGCGGGGGCGGAGCCTTTCGGGGAGAGGGATGGATATGGAATATTCTGACATATTTGGGATGGTGGATTAGAATTTGAATGTGGCGCCTATCTGATACAGCCTGTTCATATTCGATATTATTTCATATCGTTCTTCGGTCCGGTCTTCATTCACGGTGGAGATTTCATAGGGCCGGTCAAACAGGTCCAGGCCTTCGATGAAAACTGTGAACATACCGAATTTCTTCTGAACTCTAAAATCGCATTTGACCACTTCACTCACAGTGCTGTAAGATCTGATTACCTTACTGGAATACCTGCCATTCAATTGGAACAGCCAGGTTTTGAGTTTATATGAGATGTTTCCGTCCATAGAATAATCTGAAGAGCAGGTGGTGTTCCCTGAATTGGTCTCGCCATAGAAGAAATTCAATTTGCCGCCAAGATGAACTTGCAGTGCGGAACCTTTCCACCCCAGAATCAGCGTGATGTTGTTGGTGTGGCTGTAACCTCCGTTTATCCAGGTATATACCCTGGTGGTGACATCACCTTCCGCAACGTTTTTATATGTCTGTTCGATTATTCTGAACTTGTATTCCCAACCTATGCCTGTGGTGACTGAAAACCTTTTTCTGGTGAATGAATAGGAAAGGTTGAGATTATGAAACGCTTCCGGCATCAGATTGGGATCACCTTGGTACTTGACATTGGAATACTGAGATCCGTTCCTCGGAAAAGGACATATCTGAATGTAGCTCGGACGTTTCACCCTTCTGTCATAGATTAACGAAAGACTATGTCCTTTGAGAAAACCGAATCTGTTCTGCAAGTTCGCCAGATGGGATATGAATCTGTAGTCGAAACTTCCCGAATGTGCATCATCATCAAGTTTTCTGGTATAGAATTGAGGGGTATATGATGCTTCTATGGTATATACACCTGTGGTGTATTTTCCGTGAACTTTAGGGGAGAGTGTGATGGCATTGAAAAGGAAGTCTTCGTGATAGGCCGTGCTGTCTTTCCATTCTGTACCGTCGAGTGTGGCGGCCCTCTGATGGTCTCTGTTGGTCTCTATCATACCTTCAAGGGTGAAATCCATATCCAGATCTCTCACATCTGCGAATTGTTTTTCAGAATATTGAACTTTCAGCCGGTTTCTATATTCGAACAGATGGGGCATTATCCGATAATACCTTGTAGTCTCGTATACAGCGGAATCTTTAGAATGATAATCATATTTCGTCCAGTCCGACATCCTCGTGTCATTCAAGAACGAGAATTCATATCCGGCGTCAATGGTTCGTCCCGGTTTGAAGAATTTGTGCGAATAATTGAAGTATGCGGTATGCCTTCCGTTGGTGTTGTCTATCGCTTCCTTAGTTCCGGAAAGAGATATGAGACTTGCAGTATCAGCTTTCTGTTCGGCTGTCATATTCGCGCCTCCATTTGAGGAGACATTATGTTCGAATCTGTATACATAACTGAAAGTCAGTCTGTCACTGGAAGACATATTCCAGCCTCCCTTGACTGAAGCACCGTTTCGTATGTCCTGAACTTCCTTAGTGGTGAAGTTCATATCTACGGCTGTATCCTTTGCCGTTTTGATGGTCATACCTGTCACCACATAAGTTCTATATGAATAACTGAGATTACCGCTGGCTTCGATGTTGAACTTCGGGGCGGAATATCCGATGGTGGCTTCACCTCCTGTACGATATGATGTCCATTTATGTCCGTCATATCCCAGATACTCGAAATTCGAGCCATAATTCAGCGAGACATTTCCATTCCATGCACCGGCACGTCCGGATTTTTCGTTCCGGACGTGCCGGGGGAATGCCTGAATGTCTGCCAGACTCAGAATCGCGACCATCAACAGGAGGGACTTCCTCATTCTCTATTTAACATAATATAAATTGTGTATAAATGCCGGCTTTTCCGGGAAGACCCGGTACGGGCTATTTGTACTCGGGTCTGAGGACTGATTTGTCCGCTGTCGGGAAATCTGCAGGTACCGGCTGTGTCACGATGCCTGTAGCAGCCCATTGCGCTCCGCGCAGGAGCAATGTCTGGAATCCCGCGCACTGCATCGCCGGATTGTCCTCAAGGGTCTGGCCGGCGTGTCCGGTCATAATGTGGAAGATGCGGCCATTGCCGTAGGCAACGGTAAAAATCAGAGGTTCGGTCCGGCCGGATCCCCGTTTTTCTACGGGTGCGTATGCCGTGTACAGGAGTTCACCGATATTTCCCGGGCCGCGCATGCTGTCATAGAGTTCATCCTTGGCGTGTTTCCATCTCGCCGGGAGGCCTTTTATGATGGGATGGGCCTGGCTGCGGCACTCCATCACGTATTCGTGCTGTTCTCCGTGGGAACCTCCCGGACCCGGAGAGAAATCTTTCACCAGAGCTCCGTCCTTCCAATATACGTATGGACCGGAGTTCTCGTCGCGGTTTTCCCAGCCTCCGAGGGCGATTATCTTGTTGAATTCCTCCCATCCGCTGAATGCGTTGTCGGCTGCGTGGTAGATTACGACTCCCCCGCCGTTTCTGACGAATTTTACGAATCCGGCGTTCATGTCGTCGTTCCAACTGTCTCCGTTATAGTCCATTACGACCAGTTCATAGCGGTCGAAATCCACGTTGAAGTTCGAGAAATCCCCGCCGGGTTCGGGAGAAATGGCCTGATCCACAGTGAATAGGCCCGAGTTCGCAAGTATCTTTTCGAGTGCGATGTGGCTTACGGGCCAGTTGTGGTTATTCTGTCCGGTGATTATGACAGTCTTTATGGGGCCTCTGGTAGAGGCTGTGTTACGGGCGGATCTGGTGGACATTACGGGATACCACATATCTTCGGGGGTGAGGCCGCATTCCTTTATTATCTCATCACAGTATTCGAGACGGCCGTATCCGGTACCCATGTTGTTGGTTCCGAAGGTGAATTTGAGACCCATGGCTTTGGCCTTTTCTATGATTCTTTTGGTGGGAACTTTATACCTGGCATTTATTTCCAGAGCTATGCCGTTTTCTTTCATTACTTTAAGGACTCTGGCGATACGGGAGTCCGTCCAGTATTTGTCATATTCGGCGGAGAGAGTGTCGGGGATGTAGAAAGCGTTGGCGAATATGTCGGCGGGTTCTTCGGTGAGGATTTTCTCCATCTGACATACCAGCATCTCCATATAATCGTCGGCGGGGATGTCCATGCTCACTTCTTCCGGACGGTATGTCCTGGTGAGTCTCCCCTTATGGTCCGTGACGGTCATCGCATCTGTGTACAGGTAGTCGAATTTCGAAAGAATGGAGTCCGAGAAACTGTAGGACCATTTGCGTCCTTCGCCCTGTACGCCGTGCATGAACGGCAGGTTCTTGATGGATTCATAGTATTCGCCGAGGTCATCGTCACCGGTGTACATCGTACCGTATCCCCCCTCCCCTTCTTTCATGGGGCCATACGCGTTCGGGCCGACACCGTAGCAGATGCCGCAGTTCATCGAGAGGGCGTGGGCCATTTCCATCGTCAGACCGCCCTTGGCATGGATATGCCAGTCGATTACGGGGAAGTTTTCCTGCTGGAGACGGATTATATGGTCATTCTGTTCGTCCACCGGAGGGAGAGTGTCGCAGGGATTTGTGGTACCCGGTTTCAACTCTTTGACTTTCAGGTTTCTGAACTGGGTGGTTCCGGTGTATCCCCTGAGGGAGAAGTGTCCGCTTCCGAGTATCTGTGCCGAGTGCTCTTCTGTCCTGTAGGGAGTTTCAGGCTCGGTATAGCATACTACGTCGATACCTTTGACCTTTACGGAGATGTTCTTGCCGCGTACTGAGATTTCGAAGGGGAACCACTCCCCGTCCGCCGCCAGACTTTTATAGAGGTTTCTTACGGAGACCAGGCTGCCCGTCTTTCTGGTACCGTCTATGGGACCGTTATGGAAGAGCACTTCGTAGCCTGAGCCGGTCTGTCCGGTGGCGTGGAATGTGAGCGAAGCGCAGGCGTCCTCTTCCTGAAACGCTTCTCCGGTGAGGGTGAAATCGGTGAAGGATTTGCCCGCGAAGAGCCCTTCCTGAAGGGTGCCTTCGGTGGCGGCGGTCTCCTTTATGGTCTGACCGCAGGATGAGGCGGCGATTGCTGACAGTGTCAGCAGAATGATTTTGATGTTGATATTCATTATGTTATGGTTTTATTGTTTCGTTTTCAGTTTCTTTAAGAAACTGTTCGGTAATCATTTTTGGTCTGCATTATTCGCGCAATTTACAACAATTCTCCCGATATTTCCACTAAGTGAATTTCAAAAAACAGCCTCAAAAATACTTGACGCTCTGATGCAACTTATTTTTTTCACTTCACTGAATTCCCGACTCCGCGGTCTCGTACACTATTCTCACAGGACCTGCGAGGCCTGCCTGCTGTAATCGTGAAGATGCCGTGTAGTATGTGTAGTTGGCGAATGTCTTCCTGTTTTCGGACGGACGCTGTCCGCCATCGGTCATCCATCGTGGAAATGCCGTCAGAGCCCACTCGGACGGGGACTTGGAATGCCATTCCAGATCCGCATCATACCGCTCGTCTCCGATGAGTCTGTTGGCCCAGTTCACGCTGACTTCTATCTCGATCAGATTCCTGCCCGGTTTCAGATAATCCGTGACGTCTCCCAGATAGGGAGGATTCCAAAGGACTCCGATATTTCTGCCGTTTACCTTCAGGACCGCTATGTCGTTCATCTCCCCGAGATCAA
>DCIQ01000159.1:5624-6477 GCA_002317435.1 Bacteroidales bacterium UBA1722
CGATATCCTGTGCCTCCCTTCCGGAATGCCGCTTATATCGACTATCTTCGAATACACTGCCGTTCCCGCAAAATAGCGGATCCGCTCATCGTCCGCAAGGGAGAAATCGGAGAGTTCAACATCATTTGTCTCGAAAGGTGCATCCATGGTCGCAGGTTTGAAAAGCACATCCCACGTCCCGTCTATGGTCTCGGTACGACAGCTCTGGGGTATGAACAGGCTTTCCGCCCGACTGATGCGGCCGGCGGTCCTGTCGAATATGACGAACATCGATTCGGCCGGCCGCAACTCTACCGATACGTGAATCGTTCCGTCGATATTTTCGGACAGGGGCGAAGCATCGTACATCCTTCCGGTGTAAGCGTCCCACAACTCCGCCCTGCACTCTGAATCCCCGCAGGCTACGGTCCTTTTCAGTGTTTCCGTACTCTGGTTGACGATGAAGAAAATCTCGGCGTCGTCCGTGGTCCTGTGTATGAAACCTTCTCCCATTTCCTGCAAATCACCCTGCCTGAGCATCATCTGGCACCGTGAAAGGTATCGGATGAATTCCTTGCCGGGTTCGAACCATGTCTGGTTTCGTCCGAAATGAGTTCCCCAGGTGCCCATGCTCATTCCCGGTTTATAGCGTTCATCGAAAGGCTGGTGTGTCCAATGGTGCAGGAACAGCAGATTGACTCCGCTTACGAAGGCTCCGTCCGTCGTGTGCTTCAGGAATGCGGGATCTTCCGTATATCCGCTCTCAGGAAATTTCCCTGTGAAAGCTTCGGCACCGACTATTTTCTTATGATTCGTCCTGGCGGATCGTACGATTTCCGGTATGATATGTCCGTCCGTATCCGTCCAGAATTCA
>DCIQ01000072.1 GCA_002317435.1 Bacteroidales bacterium UBA1722
TCACCTGAACTGATAAATACTTCCGGATGGAACTGGACGCAGAAGATACCGTCTCCTTCGTAGCTCTCCACCACGGAATCCGCAGCTCTGGAAGTGACCGTCAAGCCTTCGGCAATGCACTTGACAGCCTGATGGTGGCTGCTGTTTACCATCACGGAGTCACGTCCGAGCAGCTGACGGAGCAGGCTGCCTTCCACCGGATAAATCCAATGGTTCCCTTTATGACCGACCCTGTCCCCGATCTGGGAAGGGATATCCTGATACAGCGAACCTCCGAGACATACGTTGACTATCTGCTCTCCGCGGCAGGTTCCGAGGATGGGAATCCGGTTTCGGCGGGCAGCCCTTATCAGAAAGAAATCACTGCTGTCACGCACCGGATTCGTATATACCGTAGCATTCAGTACCTCTTCTCCGTAATATGACGGCTCCACATCCTCCCCTCCCGTCATCAGGAGTCCGTCGATATGGGACATCAATGCCTCGGCCTCCGCATCCGAATATACCATAGGAAGCATGACCGGCACTCCTCCTGCCCTGACGACAGATTTGAAATAGCTGCCGTTCATCGAATAGCTCCCGCTGCTCCCCCCGCAGGATATCCCTATCAACGGGTCCTTGGCCGCCATCTCCAGCGAAAGAAGGAACAGCAGGCACAATGTTGTGGAAAATGTCTTCATATCGTTATGGATATCTAAGGATTACTATTTTAAGTTTCGCACTTGCAAAACTTGAGTTACTATGTTCCCTCAAAGGTAGTAACTTCCATCTAAAAAACAGTCAAAAACAGGACACTGAAAAAATCTCGATAGTCCCGCGAAGATACGGAAGCATTGAATCTTCCTCAAATCACCCGATTTAACCTGCTTTATTCATACTGTTCCGTTACGAAAGAAATTCACCGGCAAACCGATAAATGAGTATCTTCGCTCCATATAAAGCCATATTATGCAGAACAGAAAAACAGCACTTGTCACCGGGGCCACGAGCGGCATAGGTGAGGCCTGCGCGAGAAAGTTCGCCGCAGGTGGATATGATGTCATCATCACAGGCAGGAACAGTCAGAAGCTGGAGTTCCTGAAAGAGGAACTGGAATCCGCCGGAACGCGTGTGAAAGTTCTGGTTTTCGATGTCAGAAATGCAGACGATGCCCGTAAGGCTGTCGGATCTCTCGGAGAGGAATGGAGCCGGATAGATGTCCTCATCAACAACGCCGGACTGGCCCTCGGACTCGAAAGCGAGTACGAAGGGGATCCGGAAGACTGGAACACGATGATAGATACCAACATCAAGGGGCTTCTGACCATGACCCGGCTCATAGTACCCGGTATGGTGAGCAGAAACGAAGGACACGTAATCAATATAGGAAGTGTCGCAGGGGATGCCGCTTATGCCGGAGGCAGCGTTTACTGCGCCACGAAAGCGGCGGTGAAAGTCATCTCCGACGGGCTCCGCATCGATGTGGCGGATTCAGCGGTGAGGGTGACCAATCTCAAGCCCGGACTTGTGGAGACGAACTTCAGTGTCATCCGCTTCAAGGGAGACACCTCACGGGCGGAAAATGTATATAAAGGGATTATTCCGCTGACCGGGGCGGACATCGCCGATGTGGCCTTTTACGCAGCTTCAGCCCCCAAGCACGTTCAAATCGCCGAGGTCCTGATTCTGGCTACACATCAGGCTAACGGGACTGTGGTCAAGAGAAGTTTGGAAGATTGATGTTAACGGGTCAGTCAGAACTTTCTCGTTTTGGTAACGGGAAGAGGTAGCTGACACTTTGGACCGACCGAGAGACAACTCAATTAGCATGAGCCATTATTCCTTCACGGCTATAATGGTCGCGAATTTCATGAACTCATATACACATTCGACCTGTCTGAAACCTGCTTTCCGCAGCATCGCCAAAGTAAAAGCCACGCTGACTTCACGGTCAAGTTTCTTCCGCTCCAGCCATTTCGCCTTCTCGTCTTCGGTTATGCCGCTATTGTCGATATAATTCGACCACCAGTCATTATACGCATTGTCGATATCCGGTGCATCTGCGCAGAACTGGTCAAGAGTGATAAAACATCCACCTGCGGCCAGGGATGAGAAAATATGATCGTACAGCTTCTGCTTCTCATCGTTTTCCAAATGGTGTATTGAAAGCGCGGAACAGATGCAGTCGTATTTTCGGGAAAGACACTTCGAATAATCTCCGACGATATAATCAAAGTTTGAAAGGCCGTCAAAACGTTTTCTGGCGATGCCAAGCATCTGGTCCGAGAGGTCAATCAACGTGAATTCCGCCTCAGGATACAGCAGATACATCTGTTCGGTGAGCAGACCGGACCCGGCTCCCAAGTCAGCCACTGTATTGATATCCGGCAGAATGTTTTTCAGTATGCTCACTGATCGGACATAATAATCATCATAGCAGGGGATGAAGTGACGGCGTCCGCTGTCATACTCCTTCGCTATTATGTCAAATTGACGCTTGATTTCATCGGAAGTTCTCATAAAATCCACATGTTACACTATTCTTCACCTGATGATTCCCAGCTTGACCAACAGGGCGCGGGACTCCGGGTCGTGGCCGCGGAACGCTCTGTAGAGGCCGGCCTCGGGGGCGGAACTTCCTTTCGAGAGGATGTTTCTGCGGAAGGAGCCCGCCACCTCAGTGTTAAATATGCCTCTCTCCTGAAAGAGGGAGAATGCATCGGCGGCGAGGACCTCAGCCCATTTATACGAGTAGTATCCTGCGGCATATCCTCCTGAGAAGATATGACTGAAAGTGGTGGAGACGCAGGTGCCGGGCACTTTCGGCATTACGTTGAACGGTCCGTAAACTCTGGCTTCGAGCTCCACGGTTCCTTCATCAGGCAGTACAGTAATGTCATTCCAGGCCAGGTCCAGTATGCCGAACTGCAGCTGGCGTACCTGAAAATAAGCCGCATGATAATTCTGCGAAGCTTTGATCTTCTCTATCAGTTCATCAGGAATCGGCTCCCCCGTGCGGTAATCGGTCGCGAACGACTTGAGGAACTCCTTTTCGAATCCCCAGTTCTCCATAATCTGTGAGGGGAGTTCCACGAAATCGTGGTCCACGTTGGTCCCCGTCATCGAAGGATATCTTCCACGGGTGAGAATACCGTGAAGTGAATGGCCGAATTCGTGGAGAAATGTAACCAGTTCCTTATGTGTCAGCAGGGACGGAGCATCTGCGGTGGGTTTGGTGAAGTTGGTCACGATGCTTATGAAAGGGCGTTTTTCAACGCCGTTCTCCACCGACTGCCCTCTGAAATCAGTCATCCAGGCTCCTCCCCTCTTCGTAGCCCGGGGGAAGAAGTCGGCATAGAAAAGGGCGAGATGACTCCCGTCGGCATCCTTCACTTCATATACGTGGACATCCTTATGGTACACCGGGAGGTCAGAACGTTCCTCGAAAGTGATACCGTACAGTCTTGTGGCCAGACCGAATACCGCATCGATGCATTTTTCCAGCCGGAAAAAAGGTTTCAGCTGCTCATCACTCAGGTCATAAAGTGACTCCCTGTATTTCTCGGACCAGAAACTGAAATCCCAGGGCATCAGTTCGTCCCCTTCGAAACCGCTGGCCACGGCGAAAGCCTTCAGTTCGGACATCTCCCTTACGGCGGCGGAAAGTGAGGGTTCCATCAGTTCGTCGATGAACTTATATATGTTGGCGACAGAGCCCACCATCCGTTCCTCCACGGCATACTCCGCATATGTCCCGTAGCCAAGCAGTTCCGCCATTCTGATACGCAGGGCCGCTATCCGGCGGCATATCCCCGTATTGTCGAACTCCCCCGAGACGGACTTGGTGCTGTATGCCATATACAGTTTCTCACGCAGGTCCCTTCTGGTGCTGTACTGGAGAAACGGGAGATAACTCGGGAGGGAGAGATCGTAAGTCCATCCCGTCTGTCCGTACCCGGCTGCGGCAGAGGCGCCCATCTCCCGTACATAGCCGGGAAGACCGGCCAGATCGCTTTCGTCAGTAAGATTGAGTCTGAAAGCATTCGCGGCGGCGAGGGAGTTCTTCTGGAAAGAGAGGGTCAGCATCGCCAGTTCATTCTGAATCTCCACCAGTTCCGCCTTTCCCGCATCAGAAAGCAGGGCACCGCCCCGGACGAACGATTTATATGTCTTCTCCACCAATCTCTCCTGAACAGGGTCCAAGTCGAGGCTCCCCCTTCGGTCATACACGGATTTAACCCTTTCGAACAGTCCGCTGTTCAGCGAAACGTATGCCGCGGCTTCCGTCCTCAGGGGAGATACCTCTTCCGCTATGGCATCCATCTGCTCACAGGTGTCAGCCTCCTTCAGATTATAGAATATCGAACTTACACGCCCGAAAGTCTTTCCCGAAAACTCAAGCGCCTCTATAGTATTTTCGAAGTCGGGCTCCCTGTGGTCGTTCACTATATCATCGACCTCTTCCTTCAGTTCTTTCAGTCCCTGCCTGAAAGAGGGAAGATAATGTTCGTCTCGTATCATGTCGAACCGCGGAGCCCCGAAGGGCAGGTCCGATTCTGTCAGCAGCGGATTATTCATAACAAAACATTGAAGGCCTCGAAAAGGCTATTCCCGAATAATTACGAATTAGACAAGTATCCTCCATTATTCAGACGACAAACGATCAACTCATCTACGGCATCTTCGATGGACTGAAGATGCTCCACATCATAAAATTCCACCAGAAACGAAATTCCTCCGAACTGATGTAAGTATTGGAAAGCATCTTTGGTCGTGATATTGAATCTTCTGCCCAAAGCCCTGATACATGCATTAGTATATGGAATCTGATATTTCGTCATACCACAAATGTATATCTTTTTCCTGATACATTATCAGCTGATTACTCCAGATGTTGTAAAGATATTTCTTTCAGGCCCAAAAACGCCCGATACGGGCCTGAAGCAGTTAACATTGATGCTCACAAGCCTGAAAACGGTCATTTCGGGCCTGAAAGGCATAGTTCAAGAAACATGAATGCAGCGGTCTTAGCGTCTCCGCAGCAAATGTTTGTCGTGCAGGGAGGACCGTCGGAACTTTCTTGTTTTTAAGTGGTCCCTATGTCAGATGATTTTATCTGGCACGGGGAATATCTATAAGTAATTGACACTCCACATTTTATAGTACATATCTATGTCAAATCCCCTCCCATAAGCCGGCATCTGACATAGACATTATACGATAATTTATTATATGTCAATATTTTAACAATATGCTATCATGCCAGATGAAATGGCTGATATGGATGTGACGGTCCTCCCCGCAGGCCCTCCGGAGACCTGACTGGCCACTAAAGCGAAAGGCCTCCGGCTGACCTGCGGGGAGGACCGTCAAAACCAAGTGGAAAATCGCATTATCACTAACTCAAGTTTCGCAAATACGAAACTTGAGTTAGTAATCCCCTGCATAAAATTCAATTATTTTAGTCCGAAGTATATATTCGTATTTGGACTGGAGTCTCTTCCCCCGCGCTTGGAACAAGTTACTGACAGCTGCGCTGTAATCGCAGTAAGTAGCAGCACCCACATCGTATTTCTCTTTCGTGTGACGGAGGGCCTCGACATACTTGTCAACGTCAGCGGCCAGAAGTGTGTATCTCTCGTATGCGGCATTGGCATTTACGATGGCCTGACGCACCTCTTTTCCAAGTGTTGTTTTGTTCTGTTCCAACTCGTATGCCGCCCGTGAGCAGACCAGTTTTTTCTGTCGGACTGTATTGGAAACGTTTATCGCACTGAGTATGGGGATGTTGATGGATAGAGAGACGTATGCGCTCAGGTTATCCCTGAACTGGTCATGGAAAAGGTATTCGGAGCCGTCATTCCGGGTGCGGGCATTCGAAAATGAGGAACCGTAACCGCCGGAGAGTTTCAACGTGGGCCAATATGATGCTGACGCTATTCGCACATCGTGTTCAGCCACGTCAACAGCCAACTCCCGCTGCCTGATTTGCGGCAGACCCATCGCCGAAGATACCACATCCGTTTCATTCCACAGGCGGGGGACTATTTCATCCTGCTCCTCAAAAGATACGTCAAAATGCTCCCAGTCCTCTATCTGCAGAAGTTCGCACATCGCGACCTTGTCGATGTCAAGGTTCCTGACCGCTTCCGCCAGTTCCACGCGGGCGTTCGTGACATCTGCCTGAATGTTCAGCAGGTCACCCTCCGTGGCCGCCTTATGCCGTACTTTCCGTGAGATGAACTCCTCCTGCTCCTGAAGAATCTCAATTTTGTTCTCGCAGATAAGAATAGCCTCCTTGTCAAGGACGATGTTCAGAAAGATGGCTGTCACTTGAAGTGACAGGTTGTTTATCGTTTTTTCCGTTTCAAGCAGGGCGGACTGGAGATTGATTCTCGATTTCTTCACATTCTGCGACCTGTCAAATCCCGAGAACAGTGTCATTGATGCCCCGACAGCGGCACTCATGTCAAACACAGTCCTGTTGGAGAGGAACTGATATGTCGTCGGATCAAGTACACGACCGGTAGAGGTATTGTCCTGATTTGAAATGGAAAGAGATGGGATATATGCCTGGGAACTGGCTTTAACACCCAATTTAGAAATGTCCGCATTCACTTTTGCTTGATTAACTGAATAATTGGTGGAGATGGCTGTCGAAATACATTCTTCAAGAGAGAAGGATATGTCAGCTGCATTACCAATTACACAAGTTAACAATATGGACAACGATAAGGAGTTCATAGGGGCCATTTGATAATTTAATATAGCGGGGAGACCTATTCAATCGCATCCAAAACCACAGAAAGAAATGGAAAAGAATTAATCAGGAAATGGAGCAGAGCAGTACAAAGAATGGCCAAGGCTCTGCTCTTATAACGACTTGCTATATAGATGTAGGAAAAAGACAGATAGAGTCCGATGAAAAACGCATATACAACATATAGAGTTGAGTAATTGTGCACCAAAGAAAAAATGAGAGCAGAGATAATTCCGCTGAATACCAAATAATCACTGCCGACTATACGTCGTGTGATGGATTTGACCGCTTCAATTACTATAAATTGATGCACCAGAGTCTCCAATATCGGAGCCATAAGCAACCCCACTATTAAAGCAAAAATGATATTTCTGCCTGACATTATATTAGGAAGTGCATCTTCTCCTCCAATCCAAGAAATAATAAGACTTATGATAATACTATATGCAAGTCCAATTAAGACAATGTGTATCCACTTGAGGTGGATATGTTTTGTTATCCAATCGGGCACTGCTGTGTTATACGTGTATTCATCCGCATCAGTTTTCAAAATTGAGGGTTTAATCCAACGTACCATCAATACATCGGAGACGAAACCACCCAGCATCAATTTGACAATAAACACGACGACTGAACTCGGCGAATGGAATACAAACATCTGAACAAGAGTGGCCAGTAGAAAAATGATACCCAAAATGACACAAGGTATCAGTATCTCCCAAATCATTACATGTCTGAAACTTTTGCACATATCGTTCTTTTTCACAAAATTAGAAAAAATCGGGTTCCAACAGGTCCCGATTTTTTCCATACTACAATATTGATAGAATACTATTATCTGTCAGCATAACAATATGCGGGATCTAAAGTGCCACCATCATATACAGCATCGTAGATGTCTTCTTCATCATCATTCGCCGCACATGCCGCTTCCAATCCTCTCTCAGCATACCAAGTTGCAATCACTCCGCCTATCCATTTACCGATTCTTATTGCAATCTTGCCCCAACCACCGCCATTCGCAGTCATCATTTCATTTACGGACATCTCTTCCAGTCCAAGACCTTTAATTTCAAATGATTTCATAATCGTTTAATTTTTTTGTTTAACATGTTGATAATGAATCTTTGCGCAAGTGATTCTTTTGCAAAGTACATACATGTTTGTCTCAATTCTGAGACAAAATTACGTTAATTCTGCTTTTCTCATATTCTTCCTCTGAGAGTTCACGAATGGAAAGACTGATCAGCACCCTTTCGGGGAATTTATACCGGTAAGTCTGTCTTTCCCGTGAGTATTCTATATGTATTCCATAGTCTTTCAACTCGTCAATGAGGCGATAGAGAGTAGCCCTGCTGATTCCGAGTTTTTCTGAAAAGGCAGCCGCATCACCGGTATGGCCGTGCATCATATAGGAATGAAACGCGGCGACTATATCGATGAATTCGAATACCTTCATATAGAGCTATATTTCCGTTTGTGCCTTCCAGAATCTGGCATACTCATCATCTCTGCCGACAAGTTCCTGATGCGTCCCCTGCTCCATGAGTTTTCCTTCTTTCAGAACGAATATCTCATCTGCATTCATCACAGTTCCGAGCCTGTGGGCTATGAGAATGACTGTCTTTCCCTGCTGCTTCAGGCGGTTGACTATGGATTTGATGCATTTTTCCGATTCGGAGTCCAGAGATGATGTCGCTTCGTCAAGCACAAGCACCTCAGGATTACGGTATAGCGCCCGGACTATGGCCAGCCGCTGCCGCTGGCCGCCGGAGAGCTGGACACCGTTTTCTCCGATATTGGTCTTGAACCCCATCGGAAGGGATTCGATGAAATCGAGAATGCCCACATCCCTGCATATCTCCAGCACTCGGGTATTGTCCGGGATATAGTCATCCAGAGTGATATTGTCGAGAACAGTTCCCTCAAACAGGTCTATCTTCTGCGGAACGACACAGACAAGCGAACGGAGATCCGAATTGTCGATATGCCGTACATCCACCCCTCCGATGCGGACATGACCTTCCAGCAGCTCATACAAGTTCTGCATCAAGGCGGCCAGTGTGGTCTTCCCCGAGCCGCTTTCTCCTACTATGGCACTGACCTGCCCCTTTTTGAAGGTGACATTGAAGTCTTTGAACACATCCACTCTGGTGCCATACCGGAAAGAGACGTTTTCAAAAGCGATGTCACCGATTTGTTCTCCTGTGATGTGAATTTTGTCAGTTACATCCTCCATATCGAGATCCATAATTTCAAATAGACGGGAAGCCGCGATCTTGGCATCCTGATATGTCTTGTTGATTCCCACCAACGACGCTATCGGACCGATGAAATATGAGATCAAGGAATAGAACGACATCAATTCACCGGAAGTGATTACACTGTCCAGGACGAAGAATGTCCCCGCCCACAGGAGGATGATGGTGAAAAGGCGTGATATGGCACCGGAACTGGTGTTGGCCCAGAGAGCATTGACGGATGACTTGTAGACAGTCTTGATGTATGTCACGAAACGGCTTTCAGTCTTGATGTCTTCGTACTCCTCGAGTCCGAACCTCTTGACCGTTCCGGCAGTATTGATTGATTCCACCAGTTGCGCATTCAACTCCGCAGCCTGTTCCATCCCTTTTCTGAGAATCACCTTGTTCACACGATTATAGAGGACAAAAACTACGATGTACAGTGGAATTACCAGCAGCATGATGACTGCCAATTTCCAATAGTAGGTGAACATCAGCGCGAAGGCGAAAATCACCGTAAAGACATTTACCGTCAGTCCCACGAGTGTTTCATTGATGAACAACCGGATTTTGACGGCGTCATTCACTCTGGAAATGATTTCCCCGGAGCGCATGGTATCGAAGAATGACTGCGGAAGACGGAGAAGATGCTTGTAGTATCCAAGAATGAGGCGCGTATCGATTCTGATTCCGGTCCGCAGCATATAAACTGTCTTGACCGCATCAATGAAAAGGCTCAGAACCAGAATGATGAGCATCAGCACACTCAGAAGGTTAAGGAGATTACCATTGCCGTTAGGAATGACATTATCCACTATTTTCCCCACATAGATGGATGTGGCCAGTCCGAGCAGTGTATAGATGACCGCTCCGAATATGGATTCAGCCACTGCTTTCCTATGCGGCCTGAGAAGAAATCTGAATCTGGAGAGCATGGATATTTTCTTATCCCCCTTCTCGAAATTCTCCTGCGGCATCAGAAGGACAAGCACCCCGGTCCATTCCTTATTGAATTCCTCCATGCTCGTCCACTCCAAATCACCGGTACCGGGATCCATAATCTGAATCTGCCCCTTTCTGACGCCATATATGACTACATAGTGCAGGAGTTTGCCACCCTTGATGATATGGGCTATGGCCGGTGTGGGGATTTTTGACAGCGGTTCCGTATTGTTGGAACCGTCCGGATTCTTGGATTTGACGGCCTTGACATCGAAGTTAAGTTTCTTGGTGGCTTCGACAAGCCCCAGAATATTGGTTCCCTTGCGGTCCGTCGATGCCATCTGGCGTATCCTGGAGATGGGAAGATGAAGCCCGTAATATGCGGAGATGGATGCTATGCAGGCTGCTCCGCAGTCCGTGATATCGTGCTGTTTGATTTTTATTCCCTTATTCATTTTCTTCTTCCGGATTGAGATTGGGGTTCAGCCATTTGTCCACTTTGTCATACAGGAGTTGGTAAACTGTGCGTCTTGTCACTATGAAGTTTGAATTTACTGCCATTCCCTTCTTTACATATCCCTTGTACCCGTTTTTCAGTGTGAGGTAATCGGCATCGAGGGCACAATAGATTCTATAGAAAGATTGTTTCCCATCTTCAGATACGGAAACGTCATCAAAGATTTCATCGACCGTGGTCTGAAGCATACCCCATTCGTTATAGTTGAATGCCGAAACCTGAATCTTTCCTTTCATTCCAGATTTCATATATCCGATATCCTTAGGCTTGATGTAACATTCCGCGATAAGGTCGCCATCAGGGGAAATCTCCGCTATCTGCTGTCCGGCCGTGATATATGAACCATTGAAAAGGGTCTGTACCTGCTGAACAGTACCGGATACCGGGGCGATTATGACTGTTTCAGAATTCTGAATGTCAATCTGGCTTATCTGAGTTTCCACATCACGCAGTTCATTTTCATATTTGATAAGGTCCGACTGCCACTGACGTTTCTGATATCCAGTAAGAGTCCGTACGGCATTCTCCGCCTGAGTATATTCCAGCTCGACAGATTCAAATTCCGAAAGAGGAATCACATTGGCTTCATAAAGCCGCTTATTCCTTTCAAAAGCCTGCTTCTTTTGTTTCCGCTTGGCATCCGCATCATTCCACTGGGCTATGTAGTAGAGCACATCCTGTTTATACATGGGACTCTTCAACTTGACTTGATACGGACTTCCGGTAGTGAGATTCCTCAAATCAAAGATTAAATCCTCCAATTCCGACCGTCTCTTTTCGAGTGCAGGAAGTTTCGTCATTATCAATTCCGAACGGATAATCAACAGTGTATCTCCCTCCTCTATTCTCGTATTGGGCACAAGACGGCATCTTTCTGCAAATCCTCCGGTGGTGCTCGTTATCACCGTATGGTTTTCTCTCGGTTTGATTACACCGGAAGCCTGTACATTGATGTCGATATAGATGAAGTTAATGGCCACCAGAACCCCGACTATGACAATGAGTACCGTCATATACAGCACACCGGACAATCGTTTGGCCGTGCTGAATATTGATTCCGAGGATTGTTCAAGAATTGATGCAGGAAAAATTTTCTTCTCCATCACTTGGGCAGAGCCTTCCTTTGGGCTGTTGTACCGGGCCTCCCTGCCGGACGGATAACAAAAAAAGACGTGGGAGTCAAACTTTTTGCTTATCCCGTCATCAGGCCCTGGCGTGCCTACCAGAAAGATAAGCAACGCAGCCAGCCCACGTCAGGGATGATATAGATACACTGCACCACGGGTGCAGTGAGACTATTGTCACCACTTGTGGACGTCCCCGTTGCCGTTTCTTCTTCTGGTAAAAATCAAACTGCCAGGTTCGATGACAGAAGACAAACGTCAAGTAACGTCTTCAATATGTTTTGCCACCCTCCCGAACATCAATTATCTGACATACACACAATTTCGATATGGCTGACAGATATGGACGAGGAGCGGCCAATTGGGGCAAAGGTAGCAATTTATGAACAGAAATTGCTTTTATCACGGGAACAAGGTAAAATTCATATACTATCCTGAGCAAACAGCAGACAGTTTTATGGAAGACAAAGTAACCGTTCTCCTTCCTCCTAGTCTTGTCATCGTAGCCTCGGCGGCTGTGCATGGCGAGGTCCATGTCAAGATTATAGCC
>DCIQ01000062.1:0-1813 GCA_002317435.1 Bacteroidales bacterium UBA1722
ATCTTTCCCTTTCCGGAATATACCTGCGCCAGATTGTTCGAAGTCTCCACCAGACCTGCCACTTCCAGACTCATACGGTCCACGTTACAGGGACAGGCATTGATGGCCCGCACTGCACGGAGGGCCGTATCCGCATCGATGACCCTGCGCACTGAAGGCACCCTCTTGCATACGACTGCAAGTCCCGCATCGATGGCGGCGTACTCCTTCTTCATATCCGCCGCCGTCTTCTTCACCGAACGCAGTGCCCTCGCCACCTTCGCGGCAGGGATGGCCACTACAGCCTCGCACTCGCGGGGAATGGCATTCCGGAGAGTTCCCCCTTCGATGGATACCAGACGGACTCCCATGTCGCGGAGCAGAGGCAGAATCACGCGGGCCAGCAGCTTGTTGGCATTTCCGCGGCCTTCGTTGATCTCCATTCCGGAGTGACCTCCACGAAGTCCCTTGACGGCGATGCTGAACTGCTTGCATCCCACAGGGACGGTTTCGGCCTTATAACGGAAATCCACCGTAGTGTCCAGTCCGCCGGCACATCCTATGTAAAGTTCCCCTTCGGTCTCGGAGTCGAGGTTCAGGAGGATATCCCCTTTCAGCACTCCCGGCTTCAGTGCCTGGGCACCTGTCATGCCGGTCTCTTCATCTATGGTGAAGAGTGCCTCTACAGGTCCGTGCTGAAGATCCTTCGATTCGAGAATCGCCATGGCGGTGGCGACACCCATACCGTTGTCGGCGCCAAGGGTAGTCCCTGTAGCCCAGAGCCAGTCCCCTTCGATACGCGGCTCGACGGGATCTTTCAGCCAGTCGTGCTGCACGTCCTTGTTGTTCTGCGGCACCATATCGAGGTGTCCCTGAAGAATCACACCCTTACGATTCTCCATACCGGGAGTGGCAGGCTTGCGGATTATCACGTTACCTATTTCATCGCGGAAAGTCTCCAGACCGAGGCCGCGGCCGAAGTCAAGCATGAAAGCGATTATCTTCTCTTCGTGTTTCGAAGGACGGGGGATACGGGTGAGTGCATAGAAATTTTTCCAGATGCACTGGGGATTCAGATTTCCTAATATATATTCAGACATAGCTTTATGTTTTTTATTCAACAATCTTTTGAAGTATCCGCAGAGCGGGAATTGCTCAGTTACGCACACGATTTCCGCTAGAGCGGCATAATCAGCGTCTCCCCTTTCTGATAGACAGGCACCCTGCTGTTCAGCAGCGTCTCCTGCCCGTCGATGAGCCTGAGGGTACAGATGGCAGGCACGCGGTAATGGATGCCGCTCACCTTCCCGGCGGCCGCCGCGGGACGGCCTCCGTTTTCATTGATGAGCTGGAGCGTCACGGGACGTCCGCTCATCACATCATTCGAAACCAGTCCGTCCGTATCGCTGATTCTGAACACCACGTACAATTCATCCGCCGCATTCGGCACCACTTCGAAAACGGCCCTCTGGGTAGTGGTCCACACCGTCCCCATGAACAGTTTGGTATATTCCTCTTCCATCCTGGCGATTTCGTCTATGGCGGCCTTCATCGCTTCCCCGCTGAAGGTGGCATCGGTATCGCCGGTAACTATGTCTATTCTCTTCTGACGGAGCTTGAAAATCATCTCCGCAGCTTCCTGCGCTTTCTTCTCGGGGCTCTTCTCCACCACCTGGCTCTGCCTTACCGCCACCTTGTCGAAAGAGCCGGACTGATTCTTCACCGATTTGTAGAGGACCGTCTCGTCGGAAGTAAGGTTCGAGGTCAGCACGTCTTTCCCCAAGCTGCGGTCAGCCGGAACGGGGAATCTCCAGTATTCCTCCCATCCGTCACC
>DCIQ01000062.1:1902-3481 GCA_002317435.1 Bacteroidales bacterium UBA1722
GCTGCGTAGAAACGGGCGCCCGGGTCAGCCTCGATGTAGCGCTGCACCTTGATGTCGGTCAGATGGCAGGTGTTCACCTCTTTCTCCGGAGCGGAGGCTCCGAGGTATTTGGAAGCGTATTTGGCGTACGGGCCCGGAATGTGACATTCCCTCACGGCCTCCACCTCGAAACGGAGGGTGGTGGAAGGGAGGCTGTAGGCGACTTCACCGGAGGACTGGGCGAGGGCGGTCACCCCCGACAGGGATAATATTGCCAAAGGCAATAATGATAGAATAGAGATTCGTTTCATATCTGGTTTGTTGTTATTTCCATCGTTTGTGGCTCCAGAGCCAGGTGGCCGGGTCGTCGAGGATGTCCTGCTCCAGCAGGCGGGCATACTCGCGCGCCACGAAGAGGGGTTCGTGCCGCGAGGCATCCTCGCAGATGGGGATGAACCGGGCCGTATAGTGCCCCCGGGAGGTGCGCCGCACGCTCCAGTACCCCACTCCCATCTTCAGTTTGCGGGCGATTTCTCCGGGGCCGGAGATGATGCCGGTGGTCTGGTTCAGGAACTGAAGGTCCACGTGGGTGTTGGCCGCCGGATACTGGTCGCAGGCGAAGAAATAGAAATGGCTGCGGGAGCGGTCGGAGAGGATGGCGCGGGCCACGCTGTTGGTCTCTATCATCTTCACGGAGCCGGGCCTCTGCCTGATGGCGAGCATCAGGTGGTCCGCCAGGCGGTTTTCGGCACGTTTATATACGAAATTATAATGGTCGTTAGGGATGTCGATGCCGTAGAAGGTCTTCATGTCCGGCATGGATGACCACAGCTCCCAGTTATTGTGGTGAGCCAGCAGAGCCACCGTATTCCTGCCGCTGACATGCATCTTTTCGAGCTCCTCCCGGCCTTCGAAAGCGATATGACGTCCTATGCTCTCGCGGGAGGCGGAGAAAGACCAGACGGTCTCTGCGAGCACATCGGCCATGAAGCGATAATATTCACGGGCCAGTTTCTCTATCTCCGCATATTTCATCTGCGGAAACGAGCGGGCCAGATTCGTATAGACCACCCCAAGTCTGTACTTGAACACACGGGCGAGGAGAAAGGCCAGAATGTCCGAGAACACATAATGGACCTTCAGAGGCCACAGGGACCAGAGATACAGCAGGCAGTACGCTATTTTGGACACTAACTTATACATACCGGGCAAGTTCTAAAAAACAATCCGATAAAGATTCCCGACGGGACTTTTCGGGATTATCAAGACAAAGTTAGAAAAGTTTGGTAACGCGAAAAAAATAAGTTGCTTCAGATTGTCGAGTATTTTTTGAGAGTTATTTAGCCAAAATAACGGCCGGCACTCCTCCAAACTGCCTTTTTTTTAATACCTTTGTCTATCCGGCATATCCGGAAAACATACGACAATTCATTCATTATTTAACTAAAAAACTATCTGTCAATATGTTCAAAGGTCAACCAAAGGGCTTGTTCGCATTAGCGCTGGCCAATACGGGCGAGCGTTTCGGCTACTACACCATGCTGGCCATCTTCATGCTGTTCCTGCAGGCCAAGTTCGGTTTCCAGGGCGCCGTGGCGAG
>DCIQ01000195.1:0-440 GCA_002317435.1 Bacteroidales bacterium UBA1722
GTCCTGCTTGACATGAACTTCACCACCGACATCAACACCGGAGGGGAGGGGCTGTTCTGGACAGGCGAGATCAAATCGCGGTTTCCCGAGATGCCGGTAGTCCTGTTCACGGCATACGCCGATATCGCTTTAGCTGTGGAAGGGATGAAAAGGGGTGCGGCCGATTTCATCGTCAAACCGTGGGACAATGCCAAGCTGATAGAAGTGTTGACCTCCATCCGTGACCGCAGGAAGCCGTCGGCCCGGAGTAAAGCCGCACTCCCTGCAGAAACAGGGATGTATTGGGGAAGCAGTTCCTCCATCGCTGCGCTGAAGCGCAATGTGGAGAAAATCGCGGTCACCGATGCCTCTGTCCTCATAACGGGAGAGAACGGAACAGGTAAGGACGAGATAGCCAAGGAGATACACCGCCTTTCGAAGAGAGCCGGCAGGATTATGGT
>DCIQ01000195.1:548-1111 GCA_002317435.1 Bacteroidales bacterium UBA1722
CCCGGAAAATTCGAACAGGCGGACGGAGGCACGCTTTTCCTCGATGAGATCGCCAATATACCGATGCAGTCGCAGGCAAAACTGCTGAGGGTCCTGCAGAACAGGTCTGTCACCAGAGTGGGGGATACGAAGAGTATCCCCGTCGACATACGGCTTATCTGTGCCACCAATGCGGATGTTCCGGCATTGGTCAAAAATGGAAAATTCCGAGAAGACCTTTACTACAGACTCAACACCATACGCCTCGAACTCCCCCCGCTGAGGGAACGTCAGGATGAAATCATCCCTTTGGCCGAAAGGTTCCTCAAGGAATTTGCGGAACGGTACTCACGTGCAGTCGAAACCATTTCCCCTAAAGCCAAGGAGGAACTTATGCACTACAGCTGGCCCGGGAATATCCGCGAACTGAGGAATATCATAGAAAAGGCTGTCATTCTCTGCGAAGGAGGCGACATCTCTTCATTCGGCCTTGAAAGTTTCCGGAAACCCGAATGCGAGCCATACGTTAATGCCGCCACCATAGCGGATGCGGAGGAGGGAGCCATACGGACAGCGATGAGCCG
>DCIQ01000195.1:1132-3847 GCA_002317435.1 Bacteroidales bacterium UBA1722
AATATCTCCCTCGTCGCCAAATCCCTCGGGGTCAGCCGCCCGACCCTGTATGCCAAGCTGAAAAAATACGGAATATGAACATGCAGGCAGTACATATTGCCGCAGGCATACTGAGCATTGTCATCACAGTGTTGATCACCAAATGGTTCACGAAGAGGAGAATCATCGGGAAAATAGATTTCATGTCCGATGCCCTGAGCAGCGGGGATACGGCATTCCGGTATCATCAGGGCAGCAGGCTGAACAGACAATTGAATACCTCACTGAATCGGTTGAGAGCCATTTTCGAAGCAGACAAGAGGGAAATCAGGGAACGGGAACACTGGTTCGGGTTAATGCTCGATCAGGTAAGAAGCGGGGTACTGGTTCTGGAAGGAGATAAAATCACTTATTCAAATGCCATAGCAAAGGGATTTCTCGGGATATCACAGATATCGAGCATCCGACAGGTCAGAAGGCTCGCCCCCGAACTTGCGGATGCCTTCACGGAAGCGGATGAGAATGAAAGGAACGCATCATTCTCATCTGAAAGAGGCACGATTCAATTTTCCGTGAGTGCATGCGAAACATTCCTGAATGGCAGAGCTCTCAGAATCATTACCTTCAACGATATCACCCGGGATATGGAGAACAATGAGACCGAATCGTGGACACGTCTGATCAGAGTGCTGACACATGAGATAATGAATACGGTCACACCGATAGCCAGCCTCAGTTCCGCCCTGGCAACCGGTCTGGACGATTACTCATCTGACGAAGTCAAATCCGCACTGGGCACTATCGCTTCATCGTCGGAAGGACTTATCAGTTTCGTAAATTCGTACAGGTCCCTGACACATATAGCGGTTCCGGTGATGAAAGCCTTCTATTTCAGGGAACTGGCCGAAAATGCCATAAATATCGCCAGGGCCGGCTGGCCCGAAGTCGACGTGTCATTCACGGAAAAATCGGATGACGTAATCCTCTATGCCGATCAGGGGCAACTCTCACAAGTGGTGAACAATCTGGTCAAGAACGCCATCCAGGCCGGAGCCGGCCGGATAGAGATAACCGCGGAGATAGACAAGCGGGACCGTACCGTGATAAATGTGATAAACGACGGCGAGCCCATCAGCAAGTCCAGTCAGGAACAGCTTTTCGTCCCCTTCTACACTACTAAAGGTAAAGGCGGTACCGGCGTGGGACTGAGTCTCTCGCGTCAGATGGTCAGGCTGAACAACGGGCAGATTTCTCTCTCTTCGAGTGTCCCCGGCCGGACAGTATTCACTTTGATTTTTTAACCTGCGGCCCTTTCAGAAACTTTTCGGTCGCGGCCGGTTTCCCCTTCAGCAGACTCCAGGCCAGCAGGACGATTCCCGCCGCGATGAACGGAACGCTCAGCCACTGCCCCATATCGAATCTCATACCCTGTTCGAATGCCTCCTGAGGCTCTTTGATGAATTCTATGGCGAAACGGGCCCCGAAAAGCAGAATCAGGAAAGTTCCGAACAGTGTCCCTTTCTTCAGACGAGGCAGGCATCTGAAATAAAGATGGAGCAGGAAAAGGCCTATGAGCATATAACTGAATGCCTCATACAGCTGGGTGGGATGCTTGGCGACTGTCTCCCCGTTTCTGAGGAAAATAAATCCCCAAGGCAGGTCCGTAGGATCTCCGTATATCTCCGAATTCATAAGATTCCCCAGACGGATGAACATCCCGGCGAAGCAGACAGGTATGACCAGACGGTCCAGAAGCCAGATAAAGTCAAAACCGTTCTTTCTGCCGTATTTGTTCACGAACCACCACATCGCCAGCAGCACGCCGATGGCTCCTCCGTGGGAGGCCAGTCCTCCTTCCCATACCTTGATTATCTCTTCGGGATGCTCCACCAGATAATAGTGGGGAGCATAGAAGCAGACATGTCCCAGGCGGGCTCCGATGATGGTACCCAGAAGAAGGGCGTACAGCATCGCGTCCATCACGGTATTGTTCACCCCTTCCCTGTCGAGAAATGCCTTCATCATAAAGTATCCTACAGGGTAAAGGCCCGCAATGAACAGCAGGGAGTACCATCTCAGCGAAAACTTACCTATACTGAAAATCACAGGGTCCACGTTCCAGGAGACCGACATCAGCAAATCCATCATAATACTTATATTTCTATCTGACTAATCTTGTGAAAACACTGAGCGGAAGAGCCCTCCCGTACTTGTCCTTCAGCAGGAGTTCTCCCGAGACGCGCCTTCCGGAACTTCCGAAAGCACAGGAAGTCAACGTATCCGCCAGCATAGCGGAATATCCGTTCGAGTAGAGGTTGAGCACCAGAAAACTGTCCATCGGAGAGAGTATCCTCGCACAAGCCTTCAACAGGTCGTTCAGGCATTCATCGAGTTTCCACCTCTCACCGTCGGGACCGTGTCCGTACGCAGGGGGGTCGAGCATTATTCCGTCATATACATTTCCTCTCCTGGCCTCCCGCGTGACGAATTTGAGAGCATCCTCCACTATCCAGCGGATGCCGTCCAGACCGCTCTGTTCCATATTCCCCCGCGCCCAGGTGACCACCTGCCGTACGGAGTCCAGATGGGTCACTTCAGCTCCTGCGGCACACGCAGCCACCGATGCCGCTCCGGTATAGGCGAACAGGTTCAGGACCCGCGGATGTGGATTTGGTCTTGTCGCCTCCGGCAATCCGGAAAAAGCGTCATCCCCGCCTTCGGAACCGGCGCCACGGA
>DCIQ01000195.1:3865-9698 GCA_002317435.1 Bacteroidales bacterium UBA1722
GCGGAGCACCTGCCTGTAGATGAAGTCCCAGTTGGGCGCCTGTTCCGGAAATACGCCGACATGCTTGAACGAAGTCAGTCCCAGCCGCAGCCTGAACCCCAGGTCCGGAGCGGAAGGACCTCCACAATAAGAGACGTTCCAACTCTGCGGCATCGTCCTGAGCATGTTCCAGGTACCGCTGTCTTCCTTCCCGGCCTTTCCGAAACCGGCTCCGGGAGTGAAGCGCGTATGTGCCCGCGCCCGCCACTGCTCTTCGGAGAGTTTCTTGTCCCAAAGAGCCTTTGGTTCGGGACGGGCCAAAACAAAACTCCCGAAACGTTCGAGTTTCTCGAAGTTTCCGGAGTCTATGAGTTCGTAATCCTTCCAGCTGGAGGAGGGTGCCTCGAGGATCATATACTTAAGCTTGGCAGCAGGGGCAGTTCACACGGCAGTATGCTGTGACAGCTACTGCGACAAACGCCAGCAGAAGAATGGTGGCCACGATATAGCCGAGGACTTTCCATCTCTTGATCCAGATGTCGTTATTCCAGCCGACTGTCTGGAATGCGCTCCAAAAACCGTGTGTCAGATGGAACCACACCGCCACGAACCAGATGACATAGATAACCACGATCCACCACTGTCCGAAGATTTTCTCCATAAGGGCCACAGGATCGGATTCTGCTCCCCCGGTGAACATCTTGAGCTGCATCTCGGCCCAGAAATGGGTGAGGTGGAAACAGATACCGCCGATGACGATGATACCCAGCACGAGCATATTCTTGGCTGCCCAGTTGTCGGCCTGAGCCTTATTGGCCACTGCATATTTCTGATTCCCGCGAGCCTTCAGATTCGTAAGGCTGAGCCAGAAGGCCCAGATGAAGTGAATGATGAAGCCTGCCGCCAGAATGGGGGTCATCACCGTAACGATGGGAAGTGCCATGAATTCACATCCCGCCCTGAAAAGCTCGGGATCTATTACATAGCAGAAATTGATAGTGGCGTGCAGAAGCAGGAAGATTATGAGAAACATACCGGTGATACTCATAAAGAACTTCTTCCCGATGGAGGATTTGATTATGCTGTCCATTGTGATTCTTATAGTTTTTATAATATATGCAACATTTCTGCAAATATAGTCTCTATGTTGAAATTTTCATAATCTTTGATTACTTTTGTTTTCCGTTCTATACTATACAAATATGCCTGAAAACATAAAATACAAAAGAATCCTGCTGAAACTCAGCGGAGAAAGTCTTGGAGGTCCGTCAGGAAAGGGCATCGACGAGAAGATGATGGCCGCCTATGCACAGGAGATAGCGCAAGTCGCCGCCGCAGGAGTGCAGATAGGTATCGTAATCGGCGGCGGGAACATATTCCGCGGTCTTTCCGGAGTCGGAAAGGGCTTTGACAGGGTACGGGGAGACCAGATGGGTATGCTGGCCACGGTAATAAACAGCATCGGCCTGTCCATGGCCATCAAGACCGCAGGTGTCGATGCGGAAGTATTCACCTCCACCCCGATGGAACCCATCGCGAAATACTACAACAGGGCCGCCGCGGTCAAACGGCTCGAAGAAGGTGCCGTGGTACTTATTGCCGGAGGCACAGGAAATCCATTTTTCACCACCGACTCGGCTTCCGCCCTGCGTGCCTGCGAGATAGGTGCCGATGCCCTGCTGAAGGGGACCCGCGTGGACGGCATATATACCGCCGATCCGGAGAAGGATCCCGCCGCCGTCAAATATACGCGGCTGACCTATGACAAATGCCTCACGGACGGTCTGAAGATAATGGACAGCACCGCATTCGCCCTGTGCAGGGACAATCGCATGCGGATAGTGGTCTTCGACATGAACCGCCCCGGGAACCTCACGAAACTGATATCGGGTGACGACTCGGTCGGCACCACAGTAGAATAAAAATCAATTAAAAAGCATAAATATGATAGACAATTCCAAGGAGATTATCGCTGCCGCCACCAAGAAGATGAAAGATGCAGTGAACTATCTTGAAGAAGATCTCAAAACCTACCGTGCCGGCAAGGCGAATCCCTCCATTTTCAACTCCGTGCTCGTAAATTACTATGGAAATCCCACTCCCGTCCCCCAGGCGGCCAGTATCACGGTTCCCGATGCCAAGACCATGCTCATCCAGCCTTGGGACAAGACTCTTATCAAGGCGATAGAAAAAGCCATCATGGACGCCAATCTCGGGTTCACCCCCCAGAATAACGGCGAGACCATCCGCATAAACATCCCTCCCATCACCGAGGAACGCCGCAAGGAACTTGTGAAAAAATCACGCACCGCAGGAGAATCCTGCAAGGTATCCATAAGAAATGCACGCCGTGATGCCATAGAGACCTTGAAGAAAGCCGTGAAGGACGGTATGCCCGAAGATGTGGAGAAAGACGCCGAAGCGGCGGTCCAGAAAGAAGTGGATGCCATCTCCAAACAGGTGGACACCATTCTGGCCAACAAGGAAAAGGAGATTATGACTGTCTGATAAGACTGTTGTAAAGTCTTCTGCATTCTTTCAACATCCGGCGGAGTTCTCTGTCGGATGTTAATTTTATGTCCGAAACCAGAAGACGGACATATCTGTATGCGTCATGACACCAGTTATATGCAGGTACCAGAAGTATGAACAGCGCCAGGGCCCACTCCCAGTCGAAGACACAGAAGAGAACCGTACCGTAAATCACCAGCATCACCGGCCACAGAACGAACTGGACGGCATATCTTATGGAATTGAAGAATGCATCGTCAGGCATCTTCTTGTGCAGGAACGAAGTGAATCCCACGATGGGAAGCACGAGGATGCTCATCGGGATGGTATAGACACAAGTGAGCAGGAGGATGAACAGCCTCCATAAAGCAGTCATCACAGGCACTCTGGACATGACTGAATTCAGACTGATACCCCTTTGGATACGCAGCTTGTTCACCGTGTCAGCCATGGTGAGCAGTTTCACAGCGACTTCCGGGTTCTCCTCACGAAAAGACCGGATATCCGACGCTATGCTGCGGTTCGCATCGAGACGCCTCAGAAGAATCGAACCGTTACGTATCGGTATCCGGGTGATATACTGCCGGAGCATCAGCGCACACAGTTCGTATGTAGCGAAATACCACTCGTCGTCCGGTATATAGAGAATAAGATGCTTCATCCTCTCCGAGAGGTCGAGTTTCATCTTGTTCATCAGTTCCGGTACGGTCAGCCCGCTGTTCTGCGCCATATAGTCCCTGACGTTGATGGGATCACCCACCTGCGCCAGGACCGTACTCCTGAATCTGAAGTAATTACCATATTCCAGCCCCAGCGGAACCACATAAACCGGCATCTCTTCCGCCAGAAGTTCCTGAGCCTCTATGGCGATTCTGAAGATACCCTTCCCCAGAGGCAGCAGGGAGTGTTTCGCCCTGTGGGTCCCTTCCGGGAGGATGCAGAACGGCACACCGTCCTTCAGGACATCCGCCGACTTGTGGATGGTGACGTCGTTCTTCCTGACTTCGTCCATCCCGTCACGGATGCGCATTATGGGCATAATCCGGAGGAAATACAGAATACGCGCTATCTTGGGATTCCTGAAGATGTCCGCACGCGCCACGAACACTTTAGGCTTTTCATCGATGGCCAGAACCACGAGAGCGTCCATAAGGGCGTTCGCGTGGTTCGGGGCATAGATGACTGCACTGTCCTTGGGAACTTTCTCCAGACCTGCGTATTCGATCCGCCTGTAAGCACTGTGCAGCAGAAAGTCCGCATAGTGCTTCACCAGCACATAAAGGGAATCCCGGTCCTGGATTTTGATTCTCATGACAGTTTATGAGATTATTCGCGGATGGCCTTGATACCGGGAAGTTCGATGCCTTCGAGATATTCGAGCATCGCACCGCCGCCGGTGGATACGTAACTTACCTTGTCGGCATAGCCCATCTGAGTGACGGCAGCCACTGAATCACCGCCGCCCACGAGGGTGAAGGCACCCTGTTCGGTAGCCGTCTTGAGCAACTCCGCGATGGCATTGGTGCCCTTCGCGAAAGAAGGCATCTCGAATACGCCTACGGGACCGTTCCAGAGGATGGTCTTGGACGAAAGTATAACTTCCTTGAATTTCTCTATGGAACCGGGAGCGGCATCCATACCCTCCCAACCGTCGGGAATGGCATTCGAAGGGCAGACGATGGTATTCGCATTATTGTCGAAAGCGTCAGCAGCCACGACCTCGTCCGAAAGATACATCTTCACGCCTTTCTCTTCTGCCTTCTTAAGGATATCGAGGGCCAGCTGGAGCTGGTCGTCCTCACAGAGGGATGTGCCGATCTTTCCTCCCTGGGCCTTCTTGAAAGTATAAACCATACCTCCGCCGATGATCATATTGTCCACCAGACCGAGGAGATGTTCTATGATGCCGATTTTGGAAGACACCTTCGAGCCGCCGAGGATGGCGGTAAGGGGACGTACAGGATTTCCGAGGACCTTGTCGATGGCCTTGATCTCACCTTCCATAACGTATCCGAACATCTTGTCTTCGGGGAAATATTTGGCGATGAGAGCGGTGGAAGCGTGTGCACGGTGTGCCGTTCCGAATGCGTCGTTTATATAGCAGTCGGCATATGAAGCCAGAGTCTTCACAAACTCTTTCTGTTTTTCCTTCACTTCAGCCTTGGCGGCCTTCTTCACCTCGTCGGTGGCATCTTCAGCCAGTCCCCTGGGCTTGCCTTCCTCCTCTGCATAGAAACGGAGGTTTTCGAGCAGGAGCACTTCACCGGGCTTCAGGGCGGCAGCCTGTGCCGAAGCCTTCATACAGTCATCGCAGAACTGGACTTTCGCCCCGAGGAGTTCTTCCACACGGTAAATGATATGACGGAGAGAGAGCTTGTCAGAGGGTCCTTTCGGGCGGCCAAGATGGGACATGATAATCAGCGAGCCGCCTTTCTCAAGCACTTTTTTCAAAGTAGGGATAGCTGCACGGATACGGGTATCGTCCGTGATGCGAAGCTCTGCGTCCTGAGGAACGTTGAAATCGACTCTTACGATGGCCTTCTTGCCTGTAAAGTCATAAGTACTAATGTTCTGCATAAATTTATGTTGTTAAAGTATCTTTCTTTTTCCAAACACACAAAGTTAATATATTTTTTCATTCCGCCCTCTTCCCGTGAAAGTATGCATCCGCCGCCTCAAGTGCCTTGTAGAATTCCTCCCCCCAGGCCCTTATGATGGGTGCCCTGAGGAACTGATAGACGCGTATCCCCTCCCGTCTGCCTCTGGCGAAGGCATCGCGGCAGATATCCCAGCGATGGAGATTCAGAGCGACGGTCCCGTCCCGGAAAGCGGATACCCGGATAGGGTACAGTTCACACGAGAGGGGCTTTCTGAACGCAGGTCCCTTCTCATTGTTTTCCTGCCTCCGGCAATACGCGCGTTCGATGGCACACAGGCAGTTGTCATTTTCATCGTACGTACAGTACGCACATTCCCCTCCACGGCCCATCAGGGGTGTCACCATCTCCCCGGTGACATCTATCTCGAAAAAGCCGGTGCGCTGCACCACCTCCCGTCCCTGAGGGGACATCAGCGGCGAAAACAGCGGATAGGATTTCTCTATCTCCTCCGGCTCACTCTCGTCCAAAGGGGCGCCGCTGTCTCCGATGATGCAGCAGGCTCCACGGCAGACAGGATAGTCGCAGGCGAAATACTCCGTAATGATATCTGCGGAGACCAATATGTCTCCGATGGCGAAACAGGCGGGATATTGTTTTTCTTCCATAATATTCTTTTCTGTCATCGATTACAGGCATCCGGCGATTATGTCGTCGGACACGAACCACTTTCCGGGAGGAATCAT
>DCIQ01000036.1 GCA_002317435.1 Bacteroidales bacterium UBA1722
GCCCCGTTCATGCCCATATTGCCTCCGGCAATACTGACGACCCCTTCATTCAGCTGCGGAAGTGCATAGATGGTGAACAGGCTCATCAGCCAGTAACATACCCACAGTGCCACGGTGTAGAGGAGAAATCCCCATTTGTGCTCCGCATGGAATCCTGCAGTGAGTCCGTCCCAGATTTTTCTCAGGGCACTGAAAAGTTTCCCGAAAAACGGTTTTCGGGAAAGTCTCTCACGAAAGCGGTACATCAGCAGGCAGATGAAGAACGCTCCCGCCAGCATCGCTACGGCGATCCAGAGCATCGGATTATGGATTTTTCCTTCGGCGGAGCCCCAAATCACATTCGTCATGAAGTCTCCGGCCCGGTCCCAGCTGAACCAGACTACCGCTATCAGTATGATGAAATCGCACACCAGGTCGATGCTCCGTTCCAGAACGACACTGCCCAGGGCGGACTCGAACGGTATTTTTCCGGTCCCGGCGATGACACCGCAGCGGGCGAATTCACCTGCTCTGGGGATGACGAAATTGGTCATGTAGGCCGTGGTCACCCCGTCATAACATTCCCTGCGGGAGATGGCGGGATTCAGAGGGAGCAGTATGAGTCTCCATCTGAGGGCACGGATGAAAAAGGCCAGAATGCTTACGGCCATAGAAGCGGCCACCCATCGGAAATCACATCCGGAAAGGCCCCGGACGAAGTCCCCCCACTTCACACCCCTGAAAGAGAAATACAGAAGCAGGACGGCGACGGCGGCCATCGAAAGCCACTTCCACCAGCTGCGCTTATTCTTCGCAGGAGCCTCTCCCATTATTTGAGAAGATTTGTGGCGGTATCGGGAAATATTACCGTAGGATTGAAGCCTCTGGCTTCTTCGGGTGTCATCTGTGCATAAGCCATTATGATGACGATGTCACCGCGGCTGAAGAGATGGGCCGCCGCACCGTTCAGGCATATGGTGCCGCTTCCGCGTTCGCCGGGGATGGCATAGGTCTCGATACGGTTACCATTGGTGACATTCACTACGGACACCTTCTCCCAGTTCAAGATTCCGGAAGCCTCCATAAGAGCCTCGTCGATGGTGATGCTCCCGATGTACTGAAGATTGGCATCGGTAACGGTCACCCTGTGGATTTTGGACTTGAGAATCTCCAGAAGCATACTATTTGAGTTTTATGTTATCAATAAGACGTACCGGACGGGCGTACACGGCACAGGAGAGCTGGATATGTTCGGCTTGGGACCAGTCTGTCACAGGTTCCAGGGTCAGAGCATTTATAATCTCCACATACTCGGTCTCCAGATGGCTGTCGGAATCTATATCGTCAGTGACAGTCTTTATGGCATCCGCCACGGAAACTTTCCCCACCATATCCACGGCCTTCGATATGGCGGCATAGATGTGCGGAGCCGCCGCTCTCTGCCCGGCGGTGAGCAGTTTGTTCCTCGAACTGAGCGCCAGCCCGTCAGCGGCACGGGCGATGGGGCAGCGGACGATGGTCAGCGGATAGTTGAGGTTCTTTACGAAGTATTCTATTATGGCCAGCTGCTGGAAATCCTTCTCCCCGAAATATGCCAGGTCAGGTTTCACTATGTCGAACAGGCGGGTGACTATCTGGGCCATCCCGTTGAAATGGCCGGGTCTGCGGGGACCTTCTCCATACTGGTCCAGGCCTCCCAGATCGAATGTCCTGGTGTCGAGTCCGGATCCTTCGGGATACATGTCGATAACCCTCGGACAGAGGAGGATATTCACTCCTGCAGGTTCCAGCAGGGCGCAGTCAGCTTCAAGCGTACGGGGATATGTATTGAAATCGTTCTGATTGTTGAACTGTGTGGGGTTTACGAAATCGGAGACCACCACTGCATCGCACTCCGCGACAGCCCTGCGGATAAGAGTCATGTGACCTTCATGCAGTGCACCCATCGTGGGGACCAGACCCAACTTACCGACTTTTCCGAGGCTTCCGAGCGCATTGTCGAACTCCTCAAGAGTCTTGGCGATAATCATTTTCTGTAATGTTTAAAAACCGCGCAAACTTACGGAATCTATATGAAATAGAGAAAAATTAATTTTGTTTCTTCCAGGGCCCGAAATTCTCGTTGTAGTTGAAATCTATCTCGAAATCCACCACGTCACCGGCATTCTCGTAACCGTGGAAATAAACCGGAAAAGTGTGTCCCTGGGAAGTCATCAGGAACATGTTCCCCGAGCTGTGCTGGAGCGGGTGTTTCCATCCCTTCGGCCCGATGGTCATAAATAGCTTCCCGTTCACCATAGTCACGTCCGCATCCCCGAAAGGAGCGCACTTGGAGTAATGTCCCACCAGCCTCTGGAAATCAGGTTTCACTTTCGACTTCCGGATAATCATCGGCACCTTGCGGCTGCTCCCTCCGCCTCCGTTCCTTCTGGAGGAGTACCATGATCTGAGGGAGTTTCCGCTGTGGTCGGCGAGTTTCGAGATATCCGCTCCGTCCCTCTGTGCGAAATAGAGGTCCACGATTCTCTTCGACAGGGCGAAACGGGCCAGCTGGGTCACCTCCGAGTTGCAGAGTATGGCATACCCCAGATCCAGCTCAGGGACGAATCCGCACAGGGCGGTGAAGCCCCAGGTGGTCCCTGTATGATATATCTCCTTGAAATCGGGATTCTCCTGCACATACCAGGAATACCCGTACTTGCGCACGAACGAGGAATCACGCGCCACCAGCATGTCTCCCGTATGCAGGAAATCCATCTGCCACGGCGGGAAGAGCATCGGTGTGCCGAGCGACCGCCACGTCCAGGGAAGTCCGGGGAAATAGTCATATTCTTCGGAGACGATATTGCCTCCGGCAATATCATCTGACGCATCCCCCACCTCCAGTTTGAGGATTCGTCCGTTCTCGAGATGGCAGGAAACGTACTTCGCCATATCGGATGAAGTCGAGCATACGCTCCCGGCGGGACCGATGACGGATACCCACCACAGGGCCCTGCTCTCTCCCGAAAGGGGCGTCACCCTGATACCGTCCGTTCCCTGCGGCGTCTTTCTGTATCCGAAGGTATGGGCAGTGGCCGCGCGGGCGCCCGCCCGTTCATATTCATCCCCGCCGACACACGATTCCTCCATCTTCAGGGGGCCGAACACGCGGTAGCGGATATTGTCCTCCCAACTCATCCCGGTCACCTTCTCTATGATTCTGGCCGCGATGATGAAGGTGATGTTATTGTACCCGAAACGGGAATGGAACGGGTAGATGGGCTGCATATATTTGAACATCCGATAGATGTCGTCCCTGTCATATCCCAGATTCGGAATGTAGGTCCCCACCTGCGGACACAGCCCCGTTCCGTGGGTGAACAGATGCTTCACCTGCATCCGCTGCTCCACGTCATCATCGTACCAGTCGAAATCGGGGAGGATGTCCTTCACCCTGTCATCCCAGTCCACCAGTCCGTCATTCACCACCGAAGCCATCACGGTAGCGGTGAACGATTTGGTGATGGAGCCCACGTGAAACAGAGTATGCCCGGTGACTGGGTCCTGACCACCGGCCTTCTTCACGCCGAATCCCTCGTTGAACACCAGCTCCCCGTCCTTCACCACCGACACCGCCATCCCCGGAATCTTCCAGTCCGAAAGCACCTGACGGCTGTAGCTGCGGATGTTCTCCATTATCAGCGAATCACTTGCTCCCTCGCCAGCCCGGGCCGTCAGCAGGGATGAAAACAGTATTATGATGGATATATATAGTCTCATTGATGTCGATTCATTGATTTCGGTCCGGATCCTTCGGATACGTCACTGACTTAAGTTTACTGCAAAAGTAGAGAATCAAACTTGATTTTGTCATGCATTTCGGAATAATATCAGTTTGATGCCGGTACCGGGGCGACCACTCCGCACAGGCCGTCGATGCCCTATGAAAAGACAAGGAGGA
>DCIQ01000066.1:0-1398 GCA_002317435.1 Bacteroidales bacterium UBA1722
GAAGGAGCATATCCATATACTGAACATCATCAGTAAGGGTGTTCCACTGCTTGGGAGAACCTATGCTGTCGACTGTAACTCCGAAAGTATCTTCCATAAGGGCGTCCTTGGCTATCTCACCACGGAAACTCCATTCGGCCTCAGCTGATGAACCTCTACGGATAATGGTGAGTTCACCCTGCTTGTAGACGTTCTCGATGGTTATATCCTTTACATGGATAAGGTTCTCACTTTCTGTATCCGCCACTTTGAGCTGGAATTCGATCCAAGCCTGTGCGTGATTGAAAGTAAGAGCTACATTACCGGGATTTGCACCGGTCTCGGCCACTTTCTTACCGGTAGTACCGGCGAAGATGATATCGTCCTGTGTATATTGGTCAGTTACATAAATCACCACTTCGTCAGAAGCATTGTCCTTGTCCCAGGATATATTTCTCTCAGGGAAAGCTTCTTTCGTAGAGACGGCGAGGAAATCGAGAGTACCGCCGAGAGGCCAGTAAACTTTGGGATTGGCATGCCACAGTTCATCAGTATCACCTTTTGCGAATTCCTTGGCTACGAAATAGTCACCGGCTACGGCTTTGGAGTCCTGAGGAGTGAGGTAGGCAGACAGCAGCATAGTTCTGGGGGCGCGATTGGCAGAAGGAGCAGTATCATGAATCTCATCATAAGGGGTGTCTTCGAATTTGTTGTCGATTACATACCCCTTGGTGGCTGTTACGTTTACAGCGCAGATTTCATTCTGAACATTGTTCTTCATTGCCGGTGCATCTTCCTTGTTGCAGGATGTGAGCGAGAGGGCAGCGATAGCTGCCGAGAAAACTAAAATCTTTTTCATGATCTTAACATTTGTTGTAAGTGAATAAAATGAGTTTATAGAGTATTGTTAATACTTTATTCTGAGTTAATGCCAATAAAATAGTTGTGAGTTCTTTCCGAGTTAATTGAATGTCAGTTTTCCTTTTCCTTCCTGTATATTTCCTTTATTTCGTTGATTAATGAATTATATATTTAACGTTATTTTATGTCTATCTTGTGGTTCTCGTCATTCCATTCGTCCGTAGATGGATCCATTCCGCCGTCCTTTCTCGGTTCCACGGAGATATCAACCCTCACAGGTATCACTCTGGAGAGGTTATCGTCACTCAGATAATCCACCACATCCGACTGCGAATAGTATGTGGCGCCATTCGGAGCCCCTATCACCAGCGTGAGGTAACAGTGCTCGGCATTCTTCAGTTTTCCGAACGTACTGAACGTAGATACGATCAGCGAATCCCTGACATCGCCCATCTTCCTGTATTCCGGAGTTCCGGACATGGCCAGAATGACTTTATCCTCTATCTTCTCCCCGTCGCACATCATGGCCGAACTTATCTGTCCGGAAAGATAAAGCGA
>DCIQ01000066.1:1477-4001 GCA_002317435.1 Bacteroidales bacterium UBA1722
GGCCACAGCATTGATAATATGTATCCCTTCATCGTCGTAAACGGCAGGAACCTCCAAATAAGAATCCGATGCGATGAACAAAGGGTCGGGCGCGTACACCATGGGCGTACCGTTGGAATAATCTATCAGATTGGTTCTGGCATAAGCCCTGCTCCAGCGATCGATTTCCTCCACCTTGGTCATCTTGGTGTCGAAATTATATACAAGCATCTTGTATGCACCCTGCGTCAATCCGGTGAGATAGGACGTCATATACACTCCGTCATCATGATACTCGATGTTCGAACTGAATGTATTGTACACACTCCTGTCCGTCTCGACATCATACAGCTGGATGGCCATGATACCGGCGGAATATGTCCCGAATGTCCCGGACGTGTCCAGCTTCACACGTATCTGATAATCCGATTTGAGATTATATATGGGTTCGCGCTTGCATGCAGAGAGCACGGATACGGCCAGAAGTATAGTGAAAATTGTGCGTTTCATACCTTACCTCCCGAATACTATACGTTTCTTACTCTTGTTCTGAAGGGGAACTACCAGATTGACCGCTGCCTTGAGAGGCATCATACCTGTCTTGGTCACCCTATCCCCCCACGCGATGAGATTCGCACAACCGTCTATTACCCTGTACCTGTTATAAGCCACATAATAGAAACCGGCACCGACCTCCACTTCCATATGCAGAGCAGCCGTCCGGGTGAGAGGAAAAGCAAAAAGATAACTCAAGCCACCTCCGTAATATTCCCCCTGACGTCCTTCCCAATTCATTTCGTAATCATACATACCTGCACAACCGAACACTCCGACAGAATGCCCCAAGAGACGCTGGTCCACATTCATCAACCCTTTCGCATGCCTGTCACCAAACCAATATCTGCCATCCACATACCCACCAAGAGCCTGGATACAGACTTTATTTTCATCTCCCACCAACTTGTCCATCACGGGGCGGAACACCCACGGGTAATAGATATCCGCACTGAGGGACCATCTGTTTCCGATGGGAACTTCCAATCCGACGTTTAACAGAGGGAGAAGCAAGTTCGACCGCACCGCCACCACATCGTAACGTTTTTGTGCTCCGCAAGGTACCGCCATAATCAAGACCGACAAGATTATGAGCATCTTACGCGCGCAGGATTCCTTATGAATAAATACCTTCATTTTCAAATCAGTTGTATAGCATGGACTGGACCCGGTTATATCACCGGCGACACTGCCCTATTCACATCTTTTTCCGAAAGGGTCAGAACCAGATTCCTGCTTCCGCCACGTTCATATATATATATTTTCAGTTTCTGACCTTTTTCCAAAATAACTTTCGGAAGCAAATACCCCATCTTGGAGATACCTCCTGCGGGACAGGAAAGGATTCCGGAAGTCTTTACAGGCCAGACAGTGTTATCTTTCGTGAGATTCTCGCTGTTCTTCTTCGACCACTCGATGGCGAACTGGGCGCTTCCCGTTTCATATCCGCCGTCAGTGGCATTCACAAGCGTCAGGATAACGTATGTGTTATCAGAGTATTCAAACAGATTGGAACAGTAGACCTCGATACCGGCATTCTGATCCCCCAGATGATAGAGCCTCTGATCCAGTTTCATGACCTGCTCCAGAGCCGGAGCCCCGTTGTCCATGAACTCGGCCAGCACACCTCTCGAGGACTCCGTCCCCTGCGACCTGCCGGCAGTCGTCTCCGGCTGATTTCCGGCAGGCTGGCCGTTCCAGACACCGAGAGTATTGACTCTGCTGTCTGTGGCATAACCGGCACCCACCCTGGTGTCCACTATCATCGTTTCGGGATTCTCGACATATTTCAGCCTGAAAGTCTGCATAATGCCGTCAGCCTCCAGAACGGATATGGTGGTCGTGAAATCAAAAGGTTTCAGGACATTCAAAGCCACCATATTCTGGGACTCCTGGACTATCTTCGCAGAGATTTGTTCCCTGGCAGGGACATCGACGTATTTCACGGCTGAGGAGAATACCAGATGTACCGTGCTCATCTGACTTACTTCCACCGTCCTTATCTGTTGTGCTGAAGCCCATGAAGAATGGACCAGAAGCGACACGACGGCGACAACGAAATATGTATGTACAGATATTCTGTTCATAATCGACCTTCAATAGTTGTTTGCACCGCAAAGGTAAACACTATTCTATTATTTCCAAATATTTTACGCAAAGAAACTACTAATATTTCAAATGAACGAATTTTACGATGATTTTTTGATGTAAAAAATCATCATCCATAATTGGAAGCTGTTTAAAATCCGTTGTAATACGAGTCACGAATATGTAGTCTTTTCATTAAAAGACAGCCCTACCTGCGTTTCCCGCGCTTGCCGGACCTGCGGTTTTTCTTGGCTATCGACAAGACTGCCAGCACTATGACAGCTGCCATGGCGACTGCGACTATGATATATGTGGCACTGCTCGCGTTATCTCCTTTCACTCTGGTCCACATTTCGAGGAGAAGTTGCGTGCGGTCACCGCTGTCATGCATAATATGGCAGCG
>DCIQ01000066.1:4139-7204 GCA_002317435.1 Bacteroidales bacterium UBA1722
GACCATAGATGGCGCTTACATAACCGATCACATCCATATTGCGGATCGCATTCTCGGGCATGCACATAAAGTTGATGAAATATTCCGCAGCCTTCCTGTTCACGGAATATTTGGGGATGACCCATCCGTCAAACCATACCTGACTCCCTTCCTGCGGCACTTCATACGCCAGAGGCACTCCTACAGATTCCGCTTCTTCGATGGCCCAGCTGGCATCTCCGCTCCAGGTGAAATTTATCCACGCCTTCTCCTTGGTCATCTGTTCCTTTCCGAAATCTTCCTCCCACCCGGCGATGTTCTTGGAAATGCTTTTCAGAAATGCTTCCGCCCGAGCTATGGATTCATCGGAAGAGTCACGCATTATATCGTCCAAGGTTATCTTCCCGGACTGCAGTTCATCGCGTCTGAGATAGGTGAGAAGAGGGAAATATACATCCCTGAAGGCATTCTTCATAAAAATCTTTCCTTCGTACCGCGGATCCTTCAGCGCACCCCAGGACATCATCTCTTCCCTGCTGACATATTTGGTGTTGTAGAGAAATCCTGCGGTACCCCACATGTATGCCACGGCATAGTCGGAGGCATTCTTGCCGCCTCCGTCGATGTCGCGGAAGGAATTCAGTATGAAAGGAGAGATATTGCCGTCTATATAATTCGGGGTGGTCCCGAAATCCCGACCGATGGGAAGTATCAGGTCAGCCTTGAGCATCCTCTCGATTATGTAGTCGGAAGGGCATACCACATCATAATCCTCATGACCTTTCTCTATCTTGGAAAGCATCACGTCATTGATGTCAAACATCTGATAGAGGACCTTGACTTCCTCGCCGGTCTGCTCGAGATACCAGGCCTCAAACTCTGGAAGAAGGTCTTCATCGATGTAATCACACCAGTTGTACACTTTCAGGGTGTGTTCCCTGTCGGGGGCGGCGGAGGCTATGACACAGGATATCAGCAAACAAGCGGCCGCAGTGATCATTTTCTTCATTTTCAGATAATAATTTCAGGTAGTATGTAACAGGTATTTGTTTATCATTTACGTTCTCCCGCCGCTCTCGACGTCCGCACGTTCACCACTATGAGAAGAATCAGAACGGTCAGGAATATTATGGTCATCAACGGACGGAGTTCGGGAGTCAGTCCTCCTTTTCTGGCATCCGCATAGATATAAGTGGAGAGGGTATCGAGCCCTCCGTTACCTTTCGTGAAAAGGGTTACGGCGAAATCGTCCAGGGAGAGAGTGAAAGCGAGTATGAAACCCGAGACCATCCCCGGACGAATCTGAGGGAAGATTACTTTCCGCAGAGCCTGGGAAGGAGTGGCTCCAAGGTCCAGTGCAGCCTCATAAACATTCGGATTCATCTGGCGGAGCCGCGGCATCACGCTCAGCACCACATACGGGGTACAGAATGATATATGTGCCAAAAGCACCGTCACATACCCCTGTGTAATCCCGAGAGCCACGAACAACACGAACAGAGAGATACCGGTTATTATGTCGGGATTCAGCATCGGGATGTCATTTACGAAAGTGACGGCGCGCTTTTTCCTGCCATGCAGATTATATATGCCCACCGCTGAGACCGCGCCCAGAAAAGTGGAGAAAAAGGCGGCCAGCAGACCGATGACTATGGTGTTTTCCAGCGCACGGATGAGGGAATTGCTCACCCCCCCGGTAAACAGGTTATGATAAAGGGCGGTTGAGAACCCTGTCCAGTTCCCGAGCACCTTGGCTTCCGTAAACGAGAACACCGCGATAATAATGATAGGTGCATACAGCAATATCAGCAATACCCACAGATATGCCTGTGCGAAAATCTTCTTCATCATATCAGCCCTCCTCTTTCTTCCTCGCGGGTGGCGTCATCGTCGGTGGCCACCATCGTAACCGCTATTATGATGAGCATAATCAGCGCCAGGGCCGCACCATAGTTCCACATCCCGTTGTTGATATTTTCCTGTATGGTCGTCCCGAAGAGTTTTATCTTGTTCAGTGTCAGAAGTTCGGCGATGGCGAAGGTGGAGATGGTAGGCATGAATACCATCATCACCCCGCTGGTGATTCCCGGAGCGGACAGAGGAAGCGTGACCTTCGTGAATACCTGGACAGGGGTCGCACCCAAATCCTCCGCTGCGGCGATGTATGACATGTCCATCTTCTTAAGGACATTATATATGGGGTATATCATGAACGGAAGGAAATTATACACCAGCCCGAAGATGAGCGCCCCCTCCCCCAGCGGAGCATGAATGAAATCGAACAGAGCCACGGTGGCCATGGTCCTGATAAGCATGTTTATCCACATCGGGAGTATGAAGAGGATTACGGTTATGCTCGAACGGTTCAGTTTCGAGTTGCTCAGAATCCAAGCCGCAGGATATCCCAGAACGAAGCAGATGAGCGTATTGACAAGTGCCATCTCGATGGAATAGACGAATGTATGGAGGTCTTCCTCGGTAGTGAAGAACTTGGCGAAGTTCACCAGCGAGAATTCTCCGGTCAGTCTGTCCTGAAATGCATAGACGGCTATCATCACCAGCGGAAGCAGGACGAACAGCAGGAGGAATACCGCATACGGGAGAGCCCACGTGGAACGCTTAATCTTCATCATGGGCCGGAGTGATTATCAGGTCTTCGGATTTGATATTTATACCGACCATGTCCCCCTTGTCCCAAACGTCGTCGGTATCGGCATAGACGAAGTCCCCGTCATAAGTCTTGACGGTGATATGGTAGTGGTTACCTTTATACAGTATGAATTGGACTTCTCCTTCGAGGACACCTTCTTCCTGATTGTCCATTATGTCTATCTTGCTGAAGTCCACCTTCACCTCCACGGAGGTTCCGGTATCCAGACCGGTATCCGCACAGGAGAATCGTCCGCCCAATATCTCGACTTCATCAGAAGCCGTCATCTCCCCGCGGAACACGTTGCAGGTTCTTTCCTTCTTCATCACCTGGATGTCGAAAGGTTTGATTCTCATCCCGATCTCCTCTCCGGCATCATAAGCGTCATAGTTCTGGAGCATCAGTTCGTTTCCGGTATCCGTCTCCACGAACATCT
>DCIQ01000066.1:7356-10240 GCA_002317435.1 Bacteroidales bacterium UBA1722
TCGTGACCGATGAAATTCACCACCCGGTCGCGAACCATCGTGCCGTTCAGGATATTGCTTTCCCCTATGAAGTCCGCCACGAATGAATTCACCGGCTCGTTATATATGTCCTTCGGTGTGCCTATCTGCTGAATCCTCCCCTCGTTCATCACCACGATGGTATCGCTCAGGGTAAGAGCCTCCTCCTGATCGTGAGTCACATATATAAAGGTGATTCCCAGTTTCTTATGCATCTCCTTGAGCTCGATCTGCATGTCCTTGCGCATCTTCAGGTCCAGGGCCGCGAGGGGCTCGTCGAGGAGCAGCACCTTGGGCTGATTCACTATCGCGCGGGCGATGGCCACCCTCTGCTGCTGTCCGCCGGAAAGGGATTCCACATCCCTGTCCTCATAGTCGGTCATACTCACCATCCTGAGCACCTTGCGCACCTTGCGGGAGATCTCCTCCTTCGGGACCTTCTTGAGTTTTAAGCCGAAGGCAATATTGTCGTAGACATTAAGATGAGGGAAGAGCGCATACCTCTGGAACACCGTGTTCAGCGGACGGAGGTGGGGAGGAGTCCCGGATATGTCGGAACCTTCCATCAGGATATCCCCTTCGTCGGGTGTCAGGAATCCGGCGATGAGGCGGAGCATGGTGGTCTTCCCGCAGCCGGAGGGTCCGAGAAGGGTGAGGAATTCGCCCTTGTTTACATACAGATTAATGTCATCCAGCACTTTAACGTCGGAAAAGTACTTGTCAAGATGACGGATCTCGATAATCTTTTCTGCCATTTCGTTATCTTCTCTACCTGGTGAAAGGAATATAGAGATTATAGAGCACACCCAGAGTAAAGGTGCACCCCGGCAATGACCTCGGCAATACATCGCCGTACGTGACGGCCGCATGCACCCGGAGGTCCCTGCTGTCTTTCAAGGGGTACCAATGTGCGGAGAAACCGGCCAGCCAGTTGTCGTAATTCTCCTCGTCGGGGTCATTCACTTTCTCGACCACACCCTTCACCGTGAACTCGAAACGATCGGACGGAAGGGCGTATGTGGCGGAGAGCATACCGGTATTGCCTTTGGCAAGAACGTCATAGGCATAGCGTCCCACCTTGTTGAACCAGTTCATATCTATCGTGAACGTGCCCGGTGTCAACCGGAGGCCTGCGGCGGCCAGCCAGGAGTAGCTCCAGTCGAAACGCTGGAGGGCGGTCACGCTGCAGTTCGTATGGAAAATGCCGTAGTCGCCCAGCCAGGAGAGGGAATAATTATACCTGCCGCTGGCGAATGGACGGTAACTTCTGTCATCCGCCTCTTCATCGGAGTAGGGAGAAGTGGTCACCTGGAACCCGAAGGTGGTATTCTCCGAAGGAGTGGTCCAGGCCGCCTTGCCGCCCCACTGATAGGCGGGGAGGTTATTATACAGTCCGGACATCATATCCGGATACGTTTCGTAATCCCAGGGGTCATATTCGAAACCTCCCGTAGTTATCACGTCCTTCCCGAGGGTGAAGGAGAAACCGGCTACAGAATATGTGGCGTTGAAATAGTCCACCCAGCTGAAAGAATCCGTACGGAATGTCGATTCGTACAGGCTTTTGGTCCCGGTGAAAAGACTCGTGTAGCGGGACTCCTCGCTGAAGCTTTCGTTGTAGAGCCAGTGGTTTACTATGAGAAAAGACCAATGTTCATTTACCGTCGCGTCGAAAACGGTGTAGAGAGAAGAATTTCCGAAAGAAAAACCGCTTTCTCTTTCGGAACCCGTGGCAGTCCACGGCTTAAGTTCTAGTCTGGGAATGATGGAAAGACCGATTTCAGGGGCGGTCGACTCTTCGGCATCCTGTGCTGAAGAGACAGAGAAGGACAGCAGGAGAGACGCTGTCAGAAGAAGCAGTTTTCTCATTTTCTCACTTGAACATAAAAGTGTATTTAGAATCAATGCGCGAAAGTAATATAAATATCATACGCAAATTCAGTTTTGGAGAAAATTATTAACTTCGCGAAAGAAATATTTCCAATACTATCATGAACAATCAGGTCTATACATTTCCCATCCCGGCCAACGAACCGGTGAAAACCTATCTGAAAGGCAGTCCCGAACGTATCGCTCTCGAAGCGGAACTGAAAAGACAAAGCGGCATAACCCTCGACATACCCCTTATAATAGGTGGCAAGGAAGTCCGTACAGGAAACACCGGCACCATCGTCATGCCCCACAGGCACAGCCACGTTCTGGCCACATATCATAAAGCGGGGGAAGAAGAAGTCGAAATGGCCATACAGGCCGCTCTCGACGCACATGAGCAGTGGGCGAATCTTTCCTGGACCACCCGTGCCGCCATAAACCTGAAAATCGCCGACCTGCTGGCCGGAAAATACCGTCCCATAATAAATGCAGCCTGTATGCTCGGACAGAGCAAGAACATATATCAGGCGGAAATCGATTCCGCCTGCGAGACCATCGACTTCCTGCGCTATAACGTGGCCTATGCCTCGAAGATCTACGGATTCCAGCCCAAGAACGCCCCCGGACAGATCAACAGTGTGGAATACCGTCCCCTCGAAGGATTCGTATTCGCCCTCACCCCGTTCAATTTCACCTCCATCGCTTCGAACCTGAGCATGTCTCCCGCCCTGATGGGCAATACCGTAGTCTGGAAGCCCTCCACCACCGCCATACTCTCGAACTACTATCTGATGAAAGTTTACGAAGAGGCCGGTGTGCCTGCCGGAGTCATCAACTTCATCCCGGGCAGCGGAGCCACCATCGGTAAGGTCATCTTCGCTTCCAAGGATCTCGCCGGAGTCCACTTCACAGGTTCCTGCGCCACATTCAACACCCTGTGGCGCCAGGTAGGCGAAAACATCGGGAACTACCGTTCATATCCCCGTCTGGTAGG
>DCIQ01000066.1:10435-10644 GCA_002317435.1 Bacteroidales bacterium UBA1722
GGTGAAGTGACCGACCCGGACAATTTCATCAATGCCGTGATCGACGAAACATCTTTCGACAATATAGCGAATTACATCGACTATGCAGTCCGTTCGAAGGACGCGGAAGTGGTATTGGGAGGTTATTACAATAAAACAAAGGGCTATTTCGTGGAGCCCACGGTCATCAAGACCACCGATCCCCACTTCAAATCCATGGAGGAAGAGAT
>DCIQ01000123.1 GCA_002317435.1 Bacteroidales bacterium UBA1722
AGGGCGAACGAGAAGTGGCAGCAGAAGCGGTGCCGTTTCGGATGGTTCGACTTCATCGATGACTGTGCAGTCTCCAAGGCACTGCTGGACGCGGCGGCGGACTGGGGACGCGAAAAAGGGATGAACGAGTTCAACGGTCCGCTGGGCTTCACGGATTTCGACCGTCAGGGCCTGCTGATAGAAGGATACGAATATCACGCCCCGATGGCCAGTCTCTACAACTTCCCCTACTATGTATCACATTTCGAGAAGTACGGCCTGGTGAAGGAGATGGACTGGATAGAGTACAGGAACTTCATAAAAGAGGAAGCCCCCGAGAGAATGGTCCGGATGGCCCGCATCGTAGAAAAAAGATCCGGCATCCACGTGGTGAAAGTCCGAAACGCCAGAGAACTGAAAAAGCGCTACGGCTTCAAATATTTTGATATCCTCGATGAAGCCTATCAGCAGCTCTATAACTATCAGCCGATGACCGAGCGTCAGAAAAGGTATTACTGTGATATGTATTTCCCGCTGGTGAACTACGATTTCGTGACCCTTCTCGCCGATGACGACGACACTCTGGTAGGGATAGGCGTAGGAATGCCCGACCTGACGGCCGCTCTCCAGAAGACCAACGGAAAGTTGTTCCCCTTCGGATGGATTACCATTCTGAAAGCGCTTAAGGCCAAGAAGATGACAGATTTCAATCTGCTGCTTATCGGAGTCAGCCGCGACTATGTGAACAGGGGACTCACGGCCCTTATCTTCGCCGACCAGGTCCCCATAATGCACAGCTACGGCATCAAGCGGGTGGAGACCACTTCCATCCTCGAGACCAACAACAAGAGTCTGGCCTGCTTCGAAGATTTCGACAAGATACAGCACAAGCGCCGTCGCGCCTACGTAATGCCGCTATAGCGGCCCTACACCATAAAACTGCCCGACAGGTTCTTCCCGCCGGGCAGTTCTTTTCACACGACACCGGTTCAGTTCAGTTTCAGCAGTACGGAAGCGTGCGGGGCCAAATCAGCCGATATTTTGTCTCCGCCTGCGGCAATATCCCACTTTTCACTCGTCCACAGATTCACGACCCCGTGCTCCGAGGCAGTGTCCAGCCCCAATTCCTTCAGGTCCGCAGCCACTGCGGCAGGCTCTTCGGACAAGTTGAGCAGAGCCAGATAAACCTCCCCGGTGGAAGAGTTTCTGGAAGTAATCGCCACCAGACCGTCCTCCTGATACAGCTGGCGCACATCAGATGACTCCCGGTGCATCCGGAGCACCTCTTCGTTGGTGAGGAGGGAAAGGGTGAAGTCATCGTTCGAAGGGAGGTCGCCTCCGAACATCAGAGGTGAACGGAAAATGGTGAAAAGGGTCATAAGAGTGTACTGCTCGTCACGGGTCAGGCGGGTCATCCTCTCCTCACCGCGTTCACCGCGGATGGAGATGCGCCCCAGGGGGATCATGTCGCAGTCGGGCCAATTGCCGGAGGCTATATATGGATACCAGTTCTGAGCTGTGCGGGCCACGTGGACTATGTCACGCCAGAGGTCCCAGACGTCCCCCACCATACGCCACATATTGGCGTGGGCCGCCACGTGTCCGGCGCTCTCTATGGGGGTGTCACCGGGAGATGTGCTGAGAACCATAGGTCTTCCGCACTGGTCGATGGCATTCCGGATAAGTTCCACCTCTTTATAGTGGTACTCGGGGGCGGAGAGGTCGTCCACCTTCACGAAATCGACTCCCCAGGAGGCATATAGGTCGAAAATGGAATTGTAATATTCCTGGGCGCCGGGCAGGTCGGCCACCACGGTGTAATTGTCCTTCAGCCAGGCGCATTGCCCCTCGGGAGAGGAAATCATATCCGCAGTGATTCCGTCGGTCCCCTTTACGGGAAGTTTCTGTTCCACGGCCACCTTCGGGATGCCGCGCATTATATGGATGCCGAACTTGAGCCCCTTGGCGTGGATATAGTCCGCGATATGCTTGAAACCGGCCTCTCCGGCTGCGGAAGGGAATCTGTTCACCGCCGGCATATATCGTCCCCACTCGTCCAGAACATATCTGGGGTCGGTCTGGTTATACCCGCCCGCCTTATCGTTCTCCACGAACCAGCGGATATCCACCACTATGTATTCCCAACCATATTTCAGGAGTTTCTCCGCCATATAGTCCGCGTTGGCATATACTTCGGATTCTTCGACGGTGGGGCCGTAGCAGTCCCAGCTGTTCCAACCCATCGGGGGAGTCTGAGCCCAGGTCTTGAATTCACCGGGGGCGAATCTGACACCAGCCTCCCCGCACGATACGGCTGTCAGGAGTATTGCCGTAAGGCACGATAATAAAAATGATTTCTTCATCTCTCGAAAACTGTTTCCAATAACAAAAAGAGGATGAAATCTGCTCGAGATTCCATCCTCGGAATATGGTGAGTTCTATCTCTAGAGCTTGGTCAGCTGGAAGTTTTTCCAGAGGACTTTGATGTTATCCCCGTCGTGAACCTGAAGCATCACGCGGCCGGTAGAAGCGCCGATGAGTTCGTCTTCTAGGTCGGTCATCGGTTCACCGTTCAGCCAAGTCTGTACGTGGTTACCCTCGATTCTTACCCTGAGGGTGTTCCAGTCGCCTTCTTTCAGGATATTCTCCTGTTCGTCGGGAATCTGATAGAGCCATCCGCGACCGTAGGATTCGTAGATGCCGCCGGTGTCATTTCCCTTGGGGGCCACTTCGCACTGCCATCCGTGAACATAGTTGAAGCCTTCGATGAAAGAGTGGAAGAAAAGACCCGAGTTTCCGTTGGCGGTAGCCTGCTTGAATTCGCAGGTCAGGTCGAAGTCCTTGTAGTATTCGCGGGTGCCGAAATATCCGTACTGCTTGTTGTCACCGTTTTCGATAACCAGATTACCTTCTTCATCCACGTACCATTTGCCGTCGCCGAAAGCTTCCCATCCGGTGAGGTCCTTCCCATTGAAGAGGGATACGGTCTCTCCTCCCTTATGAGGGAGTTCCTTTATCTTTATGTTCTTGAAGGAGGCGGGAGTGCCGTGGTCCTGGAGGCAGAGGACACCTTCGTGGGCCAGACCGTATTCGGGGGCGTTCGCCCACTTGCCGGAGTTCTTCAGCTGGAACCATTCGTCTGTCCAGCATTCGAATTCCAGAATCTTCGCTCCGTTGATCCAGTGTTCCACGTGACCATTGTCGAAGACTATCTTGGATGTGTTCCATTCGCCCTGAGGGTTGACCTTCATTACGGAATAGTCAGGAAGATGCATGGCGTAGTCCACACCGAGTTTCTGCCATTCTTCGAGCTTCGAGGGTGCATTCACTTCTTCCCAGCCTTCGTTGTCGATGAGCTGGTATTCGGGACCGGTCACATAAGGAACTTTAAAGTAGGGATTCTCGACTACGTGATAGATCATACCGCTGTTCCCCCCGTGGGCAAGTTTCCAATCCCAGGAGAGTTCGAAGTTCTCGTATTTGCGGTCTGTCACGATGTAACCCGATTCGTCAGAACCGTCGCCGGGGGCCTGGATGCATCCGTCCACTACACTCCATCCGTTGGTGAGCTCGGTGCCGTTGAAGTTACGCCATCCGGTCATATCGGTTCCGTTGAACAGGAGTACCCATCCTTCCTCAGCCTCAGCCTTGGTGAGGGTATTGTCTTTCTGTCCGCAGCTCCACAAGCAGAGTGCGAGGGCTGCGATAACTGTCAGTTTTGTTTTCATTATTCTTATGGTTAATGTGTCGTTGGTGTCGCAAAAGTAATTATTTTCCAGATGCTTTCGGCAGAAAGATTCATAAATATATGACTCACCGTCACCAGTCCAGCTTGACTCCATGAGTCCGAAGGGCGGACTGCAAGGCTGCGACATCCACATCCCTGCCCGAGCAGCGCGATGATACCGCCAGAGCGGCAGCGGTTCCGGCCGCTTCTCCGGTCATGATGCAGGTTCCCACTTCGCGGGCATCATACATAAGACCTTCCTCGTATCCGAAACAGCGTCCTGCCACCAGCAGATTGTACACTTTCTTCGGGACAAGCGACCTGTACGGTATCTGCCAGATTTTTCTCTGGACTCCCGGAATGTTCCTGCCGTTCCAGACCAATGTCGAATCGGCACCGGCAGCTCCTATCACATCCGGATAACTCCTCCCCCCGGCCGCTCCTTCCACACTTACATTGAACAGTGAATTCAGCACTCTGGTCACCCGCACTCCGGCCACGGACGGGCTGCTCAGGATATAAGCCTCCGATGAATCTTCTTTCTTCCTGAGTTCCTGCACAGTCTCCCACATCTTCTGACGAAGTTCTATCTGCGCCTTCGAGACGACATACATATCAAGTCCGTCCACCCCCTGTATCCCGGAGCCGAGATGTCCGGTCCGGACTCCACAATGGGGAGTCCTGGTGCCGAACGGCCTGTCTCCGACGTTCCCGGCGCGCCACATGGCACTTATATCGTATTTATATTCCGTAAAATCTTCTCCGGTCCATTCCATAATATCACCGTCCCCGGTACAGTCGACCACGAACTTGGACCGGACCGCCACCCTGCCGCTCTTGGTCTCCATAATAACGGCATCTATCCGGTCCCCGCTCATCGACACCTGTGCGGCCTGAACTCCGTAGAG
>DCIQ01000070.1 GCA_002317435.1 Bacteroidales bacterium UBA1722
GGACAGTTATGTTCTTCGATGTGACAGTGACATCTCCCATCGCCGTGAAGTCTCCCTTCTCCCCCTTCTCGTCCAGCTTCGCACTGGCGGTGGAGAGATCGAACTTCATCACGTTCACGGACATCGAACCGTCCTTCATCAAAGCACCGGTCTTATCTGTGGCGACTATGTCCACGTGGGGTGTCAATGCATAGATACCTGCCTCGGGATTCTCCCTTATATTACCGTCCCCGTCAATACTCATATAAGTAAGCATCTCTGATGCTATGGACACCACCGCACCATTGGTCTTCTTACTGAAATCGGCACTCTTCTTTCCGAGTTCATCATTCATCTTCTTCAGTGCATCAGACTTCCTGACAGCCTCCATCCTGAGGGCCTGAAGCCTGACATATTCACTCAAAGAGACAGTCAAGGCCTGCTGCAGTCTTCCGAACTGTGCCTCCAGCACAGAAAGGTCGAAATCATTGGTAATAAGATCCTCCGCAGACCCGGAGAGTTTTCCCTGCGACTTCATACAGTCGGACAGATCGGAAAGTATGGAATCTATGCTCTTCTTCACTTTACCGGCCGAAGATTCATAATACTTCGACTCCTTATCGAGCTCCTTGATGGAATTCTCCACTTCACTCTTGCGGGATTTGTTTGATGGAGCAGCTGATATGGAGATGAAATTATCGGAAGACAGAGAGATCCCCGAAGAAGCACCGACCGCCTGTCGGGCGAGACAACCTTTCGAATCTTCTGTCCTCAAGGCTATGGAACGAGCTATGGAGACCACCTCCGACCTCCCGTCACAGAGGACATTCTCAGTCCCGTCCTTTCCCGGATCCACACCTATCTGGCGGATACTTGCAGCCCTGGTAACAACACTGCCTCCAGTCATGGATGAACCTGCCGCTTCTATATTCACTTCATTGCCGCGGATTATTACCGTCGAGCCACCCTCACCAAGCAGCACTCCGTCGTGATCCACATTACCTATGACTATCTCCGGAGCCGAGAGCACAAGACGGTTTTCATCACGGATGTAGCGTCCCGTGGTGACAGCCTTGTATATCTGGTCCTTCAATGACTGGATTTCATTCTTCTGCCGGCGGATTTCCTCAAGATCCGCTTTTACGTTCCCTTCCAGCCGGCCCAATGCCTTCTTCAAGTCGTCAATGTATGTCCCCATAGAATAGCGCTGATTATTTAAATACCCAATAAAAATGTCTTGGCTGCACCTGATGAGGGATTTTCCACTCTCTCCCACCCTGAAGCATCCTTATTCAGTCTGGTGGCATATCCGCCATTATTCGAAATGAACAGACTGCTGCTGCCACTCCCGGAAGACCCGAAAAAAGCCCTCGGCCCGGCCACTCCGTTCCAGTTGGCCATATACTGAAAATCGGAAACAAATGCACTTTTTCCTTTACTGTAATCATATATGCTGCCGAAGGACTTGGAGAAAGCCGCTGTTGCGGATTTAACAAAATTGATCAGGTCGGGATATTCTTTATTCGCGTGAGGATGAACCTCTTCTATACCTTTCACGAAAAGTGACCATTTGGCATTGTCTCCTATAATATCTGACACATCTGCGAGAAATCCTGCGAAATCATCAGGAAGTGGATCAATATCTGCGAGAACATCTGCATTTGTGGTATTATCATGTATAATTTTCTTCAGTTTAATTCTGGAGGAATCCTTCCTCCAAGCGATATACAAGGCCTGAAGGAGTATGATTTTCTTCACTTTCCGTTGCTTATCCGACATTGAATCCAACAATTGCGATGAATAGGCAACGATAGCAACACCACTATCAAGATTATCCAATATCTGAGTCATCGGAGACAAACCATTGACTACATCGGCAACAAATCTCGTAACAGGTATCGGACTGCCGTCACCAAGTCCGGCATTATCGGCCTGTTCCCCCACCGGATAACTATCCTTTATCTTCTCCACCAACGGTTTCAACGAATTATGTTTTTTATCTGCTTCATTCGGATTCAAAAAGGCTAGCGCGTTCCTGAACCTTCCGACCAAACCATCAATTTTTGACTTTAACAGCACTCTGTATGTTTCCTGTTCCACTTCCCTAATCCAACCATCCAGCATCTGGGCTTCATTAAAGTTTGCATCACAGACAGCTTGGATGAATTTGGTTTTGATAACATTCTGATAAGCCTCCACCAATAAAGAGCTATGTGAAGACAATTCCGACACCACTTCATTCGCACAGTCTATCACACAACTGAGATTGTCGCGAATCTCTTTAAAATAGGCATCCACTGTCGCAGACAAATTAGAGAGACCTTTATACAAATCAGTAAAATACCTCTCCGCTTCATTCGCCAGACTCTGTTTTTTCATAAACTCACTGAATTTCTCACCCCCTTCAGGAAGCCCCTTCTCTGTCTGCGCCAGATAATCGGTCGGAACGGTCACCTTCCCGGCACCGGCAGTAATAATGGTATTCCTGTTGGATTTGAGGGACAGAGTCCCTTCCACAGGTCTCAACACACTGTCCATCACACAGCGCAGAAATGTGAAATCGAAACATTTTTCGAAATCTATACCGGCAAATGTCTTCGTCACCATATTGGCGGCAGTTCCGAGAATAGTACCAAAAAGCATCCCCCCCAGATAAGATCCCGACTCGGGATTTCTGTCGATATTGGTTCCCGACTGGATATTTATATTGTTCCCGGCCTTGATATTTATATTCTTGGCAGATATATTTATATCCCCGTTAGGGGATGAAAGGGATATGCCGGTGAAGGCGTCCACCTGAACGGAACCGAAATGACTGTCGATAGCCACTTTTCTGGCTGAGGGATAAATCCCTATGGAACACATGGCACTGCCATCACCCAAGACTATCTTACCTCCTTTGATCTCGAACGGGCCTTTCCCTATTCTGGATTTCACAGCACCCGTTTCCTTAACGGCTCCCGGCCCCAGACTCATCATAGGTTTCAGCGGCGGAAATACTGCTTCCCAGAAATTGGTACTGTTTCCATCTGCAAATGTAAGATTGTGCCCGTTCCCGGAAGCTATCGTACGTATCTTTTTGGAAGGCCAGTACAGTGGATGTTCCGGATTCTTGTCTCCTACGGAAGGCCTGTCCCCCACGTAATACATCGAACCGTTCACATAGGGACGTTCGATATTGCCGCCCACATAATCCAGCATCACATGCTCTTCATTATCCGGTATCATCAGGAATCCGCTGTCCATATCCTGACCGCCGGCATATGGCACAGTAATACGAATCCACGGCGATCTAAGATTCTGATTTGACTGCCAAGGATACCGCACCCTTACTCTGCCTACTCGCAGCGGGTCATCATTAGCGGACACCACCGCCTCCATAGCCGAAGATTTGAGTATGTGCGGGATTCCGGGCACGGGCACTACCACCGCAGTATCCTTCTCCAGGAAACTGAATTCGCCGGTCCCGGAACATTTGATGATGGGCACCGCTTCGGCGGAATTACTGGACGTACTGCCGGTATATTCTCCGAACATACGGGTTATCACATAGTTGTCCTCTATTCCGTCATTCAGATTTATGGCTTGGGCCAGATAGAGGCAGGGGAGATTTGAGGAAAACAACATATTCACCTTCTTTCTTCCGGAAATATCCTCCAGTTTCTCGATCTGACGGTAAAAACTGTTGCACATATTGTCAGCCAGATCCACTCCATAGGTGAATTCCACAGGATTCGCACCGGTCGTCGGATTGTAAACATAATTGTCGACCAATCTCTTGTTCAGTTTATTCTTGAATGTCACATTGACCGTGAATATATTCACTGCAGTAGTAAGGATGGCCGTAACAGCCCCCACCATAAAAGAATCCGACTTGAAGAAAATGTCGAGAAATGTGTAGAAAATCCACATCCCGAATGAATCTTTCGATTCGTCTCCACTCTTAAGGAGATAGAGGTTCTCATCCGAAGACATGTCAGCATCATACGGCATACTGCCATCCTCTGACTTGAAAATGGTCCCGGCGTTCTCGATATAATTCTTCGTAAATGTCCGGACCGTCTGGACAGATTCATCTGTCCGGGTGATATCCTGATATTCACAAATAGGAAGTTGGTCGGTATATGCCGGCACTCCCCCCCCCTTATCAATTATATCCATAGTTTCGACAGGGAGCCCTATATTCAATTTTCCGTTTTCGAAATAGAGGAACTCTCCGCATCTGTGCAATACCCGGCTCATAAAATCATAGAACGATTCGTTATACTGGACCAGATAAGGCTGTTTGAGTTCAAATTCATGTTTTTGCCTGTTCTGCTTCTTTCTTTTCTGCAAAATTTTTCCATTCGAGTCCTTCGAGTACCCTAGAAACATCAGACGCCCGGCAGAACAGTCATATAGAGAATTCTTCTTCTCTCCCGGGTATAATTCCGCATTGAATTTGGAAAAATACCCATCCAGCTTTCCTGCGCATATTTTTGTAGAAAAACGATCACCGACATATACATCACAGTATCTGTCAAGAGTCAGTTTCTTGTCCAGACTGTAACAATTCAGCATATATCGGCAGCTGGACGGATCAGACTCCTTCGCCGGATTACGACCTACCGAAATGCTGTGTATATAATAATTCTTAGCTATATATACCTTATCGACATCACGAGTCAGACTGCTGATCTGAGCAGGGCCCTTGAACCCAACCACATCCACATAGAACATCTTGTTCAGATACGTCTGTTTCAAAATCTTGGATAACGTACTCGTGGACTGCGCGTCTTTCAGGGTGACGGTAAATGTCAGAACAACTTCTCCCGGACGATACACCTGCTTGTCATAATTGATCTTGGTGAAAGTTACGTCATAACTTTCACCTAAAGGTTTTACCCCCTGACCGATTACCCAAACCGGAACATCGGAAATTTCTTTAGGTTGTAGGGAGGGCCACAGAGCATGCGTAGAACTCATATTACTGTTGACACTCACAACTGCTCTATTTTTTACATCAGCCATATTGCTCCTGCTTTTTATTTACAAGTGAATAATTGAGATATCAGCATCCATTCAGTCCCAGTCGGAAAAACGCTGCACCACATTCCTACCGGATCCCACGAATTCCATTTTCGTAAGCAGCAACCTGAAAATGAGGGACATCTGCACCCCCTCTGATGCGGAGTCCCGTGAAAATGACTCTTCCACATCCACTACATATCCCTCACACACGAGGGCCCCGTCGTATTCGGACAGATGACCGGATTCATCATAGACGGCATTCATCACGAATGTATATGATGTCGGATATGTATTGTTCAGAGTTTCGTAATAAATTTTAAGGTCATCCCGCGAGCCCACCCGCACCATAGCCAGCAGCACGGACTCGGAATTGCCACCATAAGCTTCACCATAGACGTTCAGTTCCCGCCCGAGAGTATATTCATAGTGCTGCACCGCCACCGAAGATGAACGGACAGCATTATTCTCCTCCAGGATATTGGAGTGGAACAGAGATATTTTTACATTATTGGATATTACCGGCATATATGTTCAGTTGATCCGGATTCTCCGGAAATATTTCACTCCGCAGATTCATCTTCGCAGCCGAAAGGCACTCCAGCCATCTCGCATCTGCGGCAGTGGATGGCGAGCCGGATAAGCCTGAGACACTCTCCGTCTATATCGTACTTCTCTCCGATGGAAAAGCATTGGGCATCATAAAAGAACAGTGATCTGAAAGAGCTGCAGTCCCCCTGCACGTCCAAATCCATCACTTCGAACAAGATGCGGCCACTCTTAAGTGTCTTGCCGAAATACCATTCCTGAAGTTCCAGATCATTCTTGTCCGGTGCCACCAACGTCATCTCCAGAGATGTACAGTCAGGCCGTGTCTCAGGTCTGGAACTGTTGTACCCTCTGGAAAAATGAGAATGGAACTCTACGACGAGATAGTCCTTGCCATAGAGTTCCTCCTTATTATCTCCAAATTGTAAATGAGTTTCGAGATTCATCTATAATCTGCAGATTTGATGCATTTTACTTCCAAGGATTATTATATTCCACACCGCCGTTCTTCAGGGTCTGACATACTACGGTCACTTCTTCGTAATGTTCTTCACCATCCTGCCATTTTTCAGTGTAATGTACACAGTAGCATCCGGTACCCTCTACGGTCTTCATGGTGGAGCCGTCCACCGTATTCTCGAAAGTAATCTTCATATCACGGGGGTCATTGGGAGCCAGCATCCACTGAAGAAGCTGGTTATTGCCGTCATTCATCGCCTTCACGCGGATGACTACCTTCCCGCCGCGGGGGATGCCGGCTATCTGCCCTTCGATATCCGTGGCCTGAGTGAACTTATAATCTACGAGGATAACCTCACGTGCTTCGAAATCCTTTACTTCCAGTTTTACAGGAGTTACATTTTCTGCCATAACTTTCAATATTTACAGATTAAACTTCTTTTTGACTTAATGCTTGGGGAGCAAGACGGTTATGCCCACTCATTCTCGAATTCCACGGAACCGAACTTGATTTTCTTGCAGGTTATCACTATCTCTTCGAAGTGCCCTACCTTATCTTCCCACTTTTCATTGAAATCCACGCAGTAGCCGTTCTCGAATTCTATAGTCTTCATCACCTTTCCGGTCTTGGTCTCATTGAAAGAGATCTTACCGTTCTTGGGGAGGTTTCTCTCCACCATCCACGCGAGCATGTCGGGAGTTCCGTCATTGAGAGCCTTAACTCTCACCGTAATCTTGCCTCCGCGGGGAATTCCGGTCATCTGACCCTCGACATCGGTAGCCTGGTCAAAGTCATAAGTAACCATAAGGACTTCTCTCTCCTTATAACCGTCAATTTCGATCTTTACAGGTGTTTTAGCCATAATAGAAAATTATTAGAGTTGTAAAAAATGATATTTGTGTTGTATAATTACCAAATCCGTACCACATCGCAAGTACGGCTCCCTACTCTACGGAAGCGTCCTTATCCTTCTTGTCGGCGCTGACTTTTATAATGAAGTTCTTGGCGGCATAGAAAGGAGTCAGGGAGATGTCGCAGGTGATGCGTTTGGTCACCGGATCCTGGGTGGGTTCCTTTATCTCATAATTCTGGAAGAGATTACCATATCCCTTATAATCATTCAGGAACGCCTGAATCTTGGCCTTCAGGTTCTTGGGAGAATTATAGGGATCCCAGTTCTCTAGGGCCACTTCATGCACGAAGTTCATAAGAACCTTCTTCACCCAGTCGAACACCCGCACGATGGGATATTCCTTCATGGCAGGATTGTCGCCGTTGAACAGTGTAGTATTGTTGAAAGCCATCACACGACCCTCGGAATACACCATCGGTATGACCTGATTATCCATCAGAGCAGCGATCTCGCTCTTCAGCAGATCCAGTTTCACACCCTTGACGCCATCGAGAGTACCGTATTTCTTGCCGCCTGCACCCTGGGCCATATTGGATGTTTCATCGTAGAGTTTTCCGCAGAGGGCGGCGGACGGAGCGATGAAGAACGCGGCGGCATCCTCTTCGTCAGTGGACATCTTCTCAGCCTCACGCCCCACTATCCAGTTGGCGGTCATAATGACGTTCTGGAGGGCGGCGTCGCTGTCCTTGTATATCTCCGTATTGGCCTGCAGGTCATCGAACGAATATTCGTCGGCGTGGTCCGTAAGGAGCATGACTTTATATTTGAAAGCCATCTTGGCCCACTGAAGGAGGGTCACCTTGTCCTGGAACACGCTCCCGGGGATACACACCAGACTGTAGCAGTCCTTCAGCGAGAGACGATCGAAACCGTTCCTGAGAAGATTTTCCACTTCGCCGGCGAATCCCGAGTCAGGATCGGCGATATCCTCCTTCACCACATTGATGACGCGGAGATTCTTCACCTTGTCAGTATTGGCGTTCTTGAAGAAGGAATCAAGTTCGCGATAGGCACGTTCGATGTTCTGAGTGGCGAACAAAGCGTCCGTGATACCCTGTTTCAGCACGGCGGTATATTTATCCTCCTTTGACTTGCAGGAGTCGGCGAATTCCGTAGCGGTATTGTGACCTTCGTCGAGGAGTTCCAGCCAGGTCTTGATATCCTGTTTGAGGGTCTCGCGTTTGGCGGCGAAACGGCTGTCTGTAAGGAATACGCTCTTGGCAGCCTTTCTGGCAGGATTGAGATTATCGGCGTCGGGGAGGAATCCGCGGATAGCGTTGAAACCGCCGAACTCGCTCAAAAGATTCGAGACATCTTTACTGAGGGCGCCCTGCTGGGCGGCCTGTACTTCAGGAGCGGCCTGTGCCGCTTTCTGCATTTCTGTATCAGCCATTATTTCTATTTTTACAATTTTCAAAAATGTTATTTCTCAAGCTCCGCCAGCATGGCCTGAAGCATTTCCTTGAGTTCTTCACGCGAACCGGCCTGTTTCAGAATCTCACGAAGCTTGCGATTCTGTTCGATGCTCTTGCGGACTTTCACGTTAGTGTCTATCTTCTGTTTCACACCGGAAAGGAATTCCGAATTTTCGACCAGACGCCCCTTGCCGCCCTGAGCCTCGAAATCCCTCAGTTCCGAGAACTTGAGAGTCTCGCTCACTGAGCCGCCTTCTTCATCGGTGAAATCCACATTCACCGAAGGTTTGAAATGGGCGAATGCATCGCCGATATTCTGGATATCCTCCACCAGTTCCGGATTCCCGGCCTCCACGTCAGAGGTGTACTGGTCGATCATCAGAGTCTTGTTGTTGTCGATAAGTTGGACCTTTGCGCCGGACTCCTCATCGGGAGCCATCGAGATGAAATTCTCTTTAATAGCCATACAAGTAATTTATTAATGATTATTTATTTGATTTTCCATGAGGTTCGAATACGGTTTCCCCATCCTTCAGGAGCACCTCCACGGTATCACCCGAGGTTATCTTCCCCGCTATTATCAGTTTCGACAGGGGATGGCGCAGATCCTTTCGGATGTTCCCGA
>DCIQ01000200.1:0-295 GCA_002317435.1 Bacteroidales bacterium UBA1722
GAATTCAATGCTGCGAGGGCCGCTACCGGAACCTGATAATAATCAGCTACGTCATTCAGTGTCTCATACCATCTGGCCGTATGTTTCCTGAATTTTCTGTCCGGGACAGGAGGTATTCTGACAGTTTCCGCCTCAGGACTGTCCACGGACCGTCCGGCATTTTGAGCGACAGGAACGGCAGAAGCGACAGACGCTTCGGAAACAGTCCCGGCAGCCACGGAAGACGTCACCCGGATATCAGCAGGTACAGCTTCCTCCGGAACAGCTGCGGAGGATTCTCCCGTCACCGGCTCAG
>DCIQ01000200.1:384-4499 GCA_002317435.1 Bacteroidales bacterium UBA1722
ACATTATAGGACTTCAGTTCATCCAGGGAAAGCCCGTATGCCTTCGCTATGGAGAAAAGGGTCTGTCCCTGAAGAACTTTGTGGACATAGAACAGTTCTCCGCCCGTACGGACCTTGTCCTTCGAAATCTCTACCGGAGCGGGTATAAAATTCTGTGCTGGTGTCTGCTCCACGGCAAGCACCAGCACGGATATAAGGAGGAGTGATAACTTCCTCATGTTCAAAGCAGTCTGGCGAGCATATTCTCTACATTACCTTCGATGCGTTCGAACACATCATCAGTATAGGGAGCGGGATCGAATTTATGCCCTGTGATATTTTCAAAAAGTTCGATATACCGGTCAGAAATTATTTTCACGCGTTCGGGAGTCATCTCGGGGACTTTCTGTCCCTCTTTTCCCTGAAAGCCGTTTTCCATCAGCCATTCGCGGACGAACTCCTTGGAAAGCTGCTTCTGCTGCTCTCCTCGGTCGAATTTTTCCTGATAACCGTCAGAATAGAAATATCTGGATGAGTCGGGAGTATGAATTTCATCGATGAGCACTATCTCTCCGTCAGGGCGGCGTCCGAATTCATATTTGGTATCCACGAGGATAAGACCGCGGTCGGCGGCCATCACGGTACCCCTTTCGAAGAGAGCGAGAGCATATTTCTCGATTTTCTCATAATCCGCCTCGGAGACTATGCCCCTGGAGATTATCTCTTCCCTGGAGATGTCTTCATCGTGATCCCCTATCTCGGCCTTCGTGGTCGGAGTGATGATGGGATGTTCGAATTTCTGATGCTCACGCATGCCGTCGGGTATCTTCACACCGCATATCTCGCGGACTCCGGACTTGTATGCCCTCCAGGCACTGCCGGTCAGATATCCGCGAACTATCATCTCCACGGGAAGGCCCTGGCATTTGTAGCCCACCGTGACCATAGGATCCGGAGACGCTATCTTCCAGTTGGGAACTATGTCGGACGTGCTGTCCAGAAACATGGAAGCAATCTGATTCAGCACCTGTCCCTTATAGGTTATCCCCTCGGGAAGGATGACATCAAATGCAGAGATGCGGTCCGTAGCTATCATCACGATATACTTGTCATCGATGAAATATACGTCGCGGACCTTTCCTTCATACTTTCCGGTCTGCTTGCGGAAATTGTAACTGGTCGAGGTTATGGAATTCATGGCACCTGGGTTCGGTTATGTTTCCTGACTGTACTGGTCAGGACTATTTGGAATTCCTGGTAGAGATGTATTCCTGATTCAGACCTTCGATCATCTCGGCAGTGATATCCAGACCCGCATCACCGTCCAGAACCGTGGTGCTGGCTGCAGAGGTGGTCAGGATGATGGCATACTGATGCTCGGCGTTGTATTTCTTCACGTACTCCTGTATGGCATTCATCACCTTGTTGAGCATTACGGTCTCTTCCTCGGCCATCTCCTGCTGTTTCTGGAGCTGGTAGTTCTGCAATTCATTCTGACGGGTCTGCAGGTCATTCTGCATGGTCTCAGCCTGTGAACGGGTCAGCAGACCTTTCTGCACCTGATCCTGGAATGACTTGACATCGTTTTCGAAAGCGCGTCCCTTCTTCTCCAGATCCTTCTGTATGGCACTGGCCTTGCTTTCCAGTTCTGACTTCAGGTCACTGGCCATATCGTATTGGTTAAACAGGGAATCTATCTGCACATACACGATGGCACCCTTGGCGGCCTCGACGGCGGCTGCATCAGACGCAGCTGCAGCGGGTTTGTCGGATTTCGATGTGAAGAATAAAACATAGAGGACAGCGGTGGCGATTATAGAAACCACGCTGAGGACAAGTGAAACTTTTTTCATTTTGTTAGTATTGTAATTTATCTGATTATTCCTTGTATGCCTGACGGCCGTCAAAACAAAGCACAAATATAGTATTTTTCAGTTATTTCCAGAGGATACCCGCGAAAGAATCTCCAGATAATCCCCTACCGTCCTCTCCAGTCCGAGATATATGGCCTCGCAGATGAGCGCATGTCCTATGGAGACTTCCAGAAGTCCGGGAATGTTGGCAGCGAAATATTCCAGATTATCGAGGCTGAGATCGTGCCCGGCGTTCAGTCCGAGCCCCTGCCGCCGTGCCGCGAGCGCGGCGGCATAATATGGTTCCAGCGCCCTCTCAGGATCGGCAGGATACCCGGCTGCATATCCTGCCGTATAGAGTTCCACCCTGTCGCATCCGGTTTCGGCGGCCATCTCCACTTTCTCCGGATCCGGATCCACGAAAATGGAGACGCGTATCCCCTTTTCATGAAAGATGCGGCACTTCTCAGCCAGAAACGTTCTGTTACGCGGGTCGGAAGTATCCCAACCGGCATTTGAGGTAATGGCATCCTCCGCGTCCGGAACCAGCGTGACCTGCGCAGGAACCACTTCACAGACCAAAGCGGTAAAACGATCGGTGGGATTTCCTTCGATGTTCAATTCCGTCCTCACAAGAGGTTTCAAACCATAGACGTCGGCATAACGGATGTGACGTTCATCGGGTCTTGGATGAACGGTTATCCCGTCTGCTCCGAAATGCTCTATATCCTGCGCGGCTTTCAGGATGTCAGGCATATTTCCTCCCCTCGCATTTCTGACAGTCGCCAGTTTGTTGATATTGACACTTAATCTGGTACGCATATACTGTTTGGATATCTTTACCAAGTCATTTTTTAATGATGACTGAAATGACGAAGCGAATGTACGAAAAAACCGGAGAATGTCTCCGGTTTTTCTCATTCGTTTATGACGGATACCATCTGTCTGTTACAGATGCAAGTCCTGACACCGCTGCTCTTGTTCTCCTCCATACCCGTAAAAACAACACTTGATGATATATTGTATTTAGTTGTGTACACATACGACAACAAATAGCGTACCACAAAAAAACGTCATATTGGCATCCATCTCATAAAAGCCGCCGTATCAAGACATTCTGGCACGAGGCACTTCCCGGTAAAAGGTATCGGCCGTCCCGATGCCGCCTGTCTCGGAGCCGGACAGAAGCCATGAATCGGAAACGGACACAAATCCGCAAACAAAAATCAGGACTGGTCAAGCGCCGTAAAGATAGGAAAATGCTATATTTGTGTCAGCAATATTTCACGACAATGGGACATTTTGATATGGTTCAGATAGTCAGCGCATTTCTGATTCTGCTGGCTATCATAGACATTACGGGGTCCATCCCCATATTTCTGAATCTGAAAGAGCAGGGAAAACTCATCAAGGCCTGGGAGGCCACCGCCGTCTCCCTGGGGATTTTCATAGCATTCTTCTACGTGGGTGACGCCCTGCTGAAACTATTCGGAGTAGAAGTGCAGACATTCGCCGTGGCCGGTGCCATAGTGCTGTTCATCCTCGCCTTCGAAATGATAGTGGGAGTGGAGATAATCAAGTGTGACGCCAAGGGCGGCTCCGGAGCGTCCATAGTCCCCATCGCGTTTCCTCTGATCGCCGGACCCGGCGCCCTGACCACCATCCTCTCCCTCCGTGCCGAATACGACGTGATCAACATCATGATCGCCCTGCTCGCCAATATGGCCTTCGCCTATGTGGCCCTGCGGTATATCGACGTCATCGCCAAGGTGCTCGGAAATAATCTCGTGTTCATCATCCGCAAATTCTTCGGCGTACTCCTGCTGGCCATCGCCATCGAGATGTTCGCTTCGAACCTCGCCGTAGTAATCCGGGATTTCATCAATTAAGACTGAAAAAACAACCATCATCCATGAAAAGATTTCTGTCGGCGGCATTTGCCGCCCTCATTCTGATCTCCGGTCCTCTCAGCGCACAGCCGGAACTCACCCTCGAAGACCTCTATAAGAAAGGAACGTTCCGCGGCCGCGGAGCCCCCGTCCCCACCTGGATGGAAGACGGCGTTTCCTACTCCACCATGACCGATGAAGGTCTGGTCAGGATTTCGGCAGCCACCGGCGAGAAGACCGTTCTCGTCCCGACGAGCGCCTTCACCCCCGCCGGAAGCGACACTCCGCTCCGCGTGGACAGCTACCAATGGTCCGCCGACAAATCCAGGCTGGTGGTATATACGAACTCCCGCAGAGTCTGGAGGAGAAACACCAGGGGAGACTACTGGATAGT
>DCIQ01000183.1:0-11255 GCA_002317435.1 Bacteroidales bacterium UBA1722
AACATCCGCCCGGCCATCTGATTACGGGCACTTCGAGGGAACGGAGAGCCTCCAGGACGTCATTGCGGTATCCGTCAGTGTTGGGTATGTCTGACTTCGGGCCTACCCAGATGCCTCCGTAGATACAGGATCCCAGATGTTCGGCGAACTGTCCGTATATTTCGGCGGGTATGACATCGGCTGCCTGATCAGTCTGGAGAGTGATGGTAGTCTCGGTCACAGAAGCCGCTTCCTTTTGCGAGCAACCGGCCAGCACACCCATAGCCAGCGCCGCAGCGATGATAATGATAGATTTTTTCATATTGATTATGGTTAGAAATTTCCTTATCCTTCTTCTACAAAGATAAGTAATCCTCCCAAGATATCAGTCGGTCACGGTGATTTTCCACGAATCCTTTCCAAGCCCTTCCCCTGTTACGCAGAGGTTTATGGTGTAGAGGGTGTTCCTGCGGATGTCGAAGTTCGTGGTAGCATCTTCACCGGGGAAGAATCGGTATGTGACGTGGGAGGTCTCGCCTCCGTCCGGGGTGTATTCGCCGGTGATTTCGATGTATGTGCACAACTCCTGACAGTCCGGGATGTTGGACGGGACTTTCTGCCAGGGGTCCGTATTGTCGGGAAGCAGGGTTCCCCGGAGATTTTCGAACATATAGAACGTGAGGGAGGAGACGTCGGTATCGAAATGTTCCCTGTCGGGCTCCTGTGCCGTACTGTCGCACGGGGTTCCTTCCGAGAAGGGGAACACGTACGCCATACTCTGCCGTATTCCGGCATCTGTCACCCGGAACGTGCATCCTGCGGTTTGGGTGATGATTATGTCGCAGCGTGCCGCAAGCCTCGTCATCTGTATATCCAGAGCCTCTCCTCTGGATGGGATGAAGGAGACGTGCGAAGCCATCGGGATGCCTTCTTCACTTAAGGCAGCCGTTCCGTTCCAGATGACTTCCGCGTCCGGGAGGTCGCTTTCATCCTCCGGCATTGTGAAATCCACGGCGTTGGCGATGGTATAAACTTCGTAGCGGCGCCCGATAATCAGACGGACTCCGATATCTTCCGACAAGTCGGAGTATTTTCCTGAAAATTCCAGATGCCCTTCGGAATAGAATCCGAGACTGATGGTACGGATATCGTCCGAATAACTTATGGAACTCTTCGTATCGAATTCCGGTACGGAGAATGAAATGTCGACAAGACACTCCCCGGAGGCACACTCCCGGGAGACATCCTCCCTGGAGCATCCTCCGGCCAGAACGGACAGCAGAAGGAAGAACAAACCCCTTCTAGAACAAACCATAGACGAAAACTTCATCCCACCCCTCCACGATGAGGGTGGCGGTGCTCTTCTTTATATCGATAGTGATATGGACGTCTTTCATATCTTCATCGGCGAAGTCGTATCCTGTCTGCTCGATGAGCCTGCCTATCTCGATGCTGGGGATCCGGTTTTCACCGTCAGCATCGACCAGATTCATTATCATGTCCGCCTGTTTCTGTCTTGGCATCCTGAAACTCCATACTCCCGGTGAGAGCGGGGACATGATACGATATGCGAATCTCCCCGACAGCGGGGAGAGGTCTTTCAGCGACATTCCTCCGACGTATCCTATGACGTTCCATTCCACATCCGCCGCTTCTGCCAGGGACTGACATTCGATATATATGGTAGAGAACTGTTTTTTGATGACGGGGTCCAGATATGCCTCATCGGATGCCGAATTCACCTTGGCGCTGAAAGCATATATGGAGTCTGCCTGATTACCTGCATTCAGGTACAGCTCGTCCGAATGAACCTTGTAGTTACCTCTGTTGGGTATAAATATCCCCGTGACGGACTCTTCTCCTCTGGAAACCAATTCTTCCACCATCGGTCCGCAGACTCTGGTATCCAGAACATCATAAGTGTCACGGTTTTTACTTGAGAAGCAGGACACCTCCAGCGGGACGGCTTCGAACCCTTGCGGGAAACTTCTGGCGAAATTACCTGTCATGTCGATGGTCAGGATGCACGGACAGTCACTTCTGTTTTCCTTGACGGAACAGCAGGTCAGAGAAATGGCCAGGAGACAAAGTACGATTACTTTTTTCATCTTATTGTATCTTAAAAACATTCATTGTATTCCGGATTCGTATCCCACTGCGAAACGTTCACCAGAGACCGGAAACTCCCGGTAGCCACCGGCAGATTCGGGTCCGGCGAGCCTTCCCCGGTAATGGTGAGAACAATGTCATAGGTGGAGTTGGGAAGCATCCCTTCGGAGAGCACTACGGGATAAAACCACGTCTGTCCGCCGAAAGACACGCTTACGGTCAGCGTGCTCCTCTCTCCCGAGAATTCTGAAGTGAAGCCGGAAGGGGAGACGGCGCAGTTATTGGCGTAGCCATAAAAGGCATCCTCCGTGGTGAAAACCTCACCTGCACTGATGTCCGCGGAGTATCCGGCGAATGTCAGGGAGGGGCAGGAGGCTGTGAATTCATCGGTCCCGATTATATGGGATGCGTCCCGATGGCTCTCGTCGGCCACCCCCTGGATGTTCAGCCACCCTCCGGCGGGTACGGTGCCGTCCATGGTCTGAACCCCCACCACGTTGTTCAGGACTGCATAATTTATTTTCATCATGCCGTAGCCTGACGGCAATTCGTTCCGAATCTCCTTCAACCGTACGCGGGACACGTAACGCTTGAGAGACACCGAAAGATGGGTGACCTCTTCGGGGGAGATGGAAACGGAAGTCCTGCCGCTTCCCATTACGAAACCGTTCTCCTCGGAATTGAACTCTTCCAACGGCATCCGGACAGAACGGAATTCTTCTTCATCCGTGAGTGACGTTATCTCCGGACCATTCGCTATGGCGTATGCATGATAATCGCCCGGTTCGATACCGTCGATGGTGACCTTTCCTTCGGACAGCTCTTCGGTGGAGAGACGGTAAACCAGATAACACTCTTCCCTGGAAGAGAACAGATATACGGCCATCTGTTTCAGCATACTGCGGTCTGCCTCTTCCTGAGAACCCGACAGGATTATCAGGGAGATGGAGCCGGTATCGACCTTGGGGAGAGTGTTCTCCTTACAGGATGCCAAGGCAGCCACAGATGTCAATATTATGTACAGATGCCGTCTCATCGGTAATGTTCCGTTCAGAATGTCTGGGGAATGGTGCCTCCGTCGTCCCAGTCGGATACCTTGACGCTTACCAGTGCGAAATTTTGAGTCTGGGGCACTTCTTCAGGGTAATTGACGCCGGGAGCGGTTACTTCTATGGTTACTATGTAGTGCTTGTTCGCTTCTACGGGAGTGACAGTGACAGGATAGTAGTAGGGTACATTGTCGATACGTCCCTTCAGCACGAATCGTGTACATCTGACGCTCCATTCCGTACGGTCCTCCGGATCCGGGTTCGGATTCGGATAGGCGTAGAAGGCATCATCGGTGGTGGTCGTCTCATTCAGCGGAACCTCCTTGTAGATGTTCAGCTTCGATGTCACCTTATCTGCCGATCCGTTGATGAATGTCATCTTATTGTACCATATGCCACTGGCGTCAGGGTTCATGGTCAGGCCGAAATTCGTCTCTCCCACGACATTGGTGATGAAGAGGTCCTCTATCTCGAACTTCGTGAAATCCTGGGATTTGAGATGGTTGGTTACGGTGAAGGTGAACTTGGCCGCAAGTCTCTTTACCGTGACGCCCAGAGTGGCGTCTGCGGTTATCTTCTGATTCGGGAGAGCACCTGCCATCACCAGATTGCCCGGTTCATTATCCGTGAGATTCGTAGTGCAGGCATATACTTCATCTATGCTGGAGGGCTTCTCCGGGAGGGATTTGAAGTTTACGAAAGTATAGAATGAATACGTACCCTCGGTAAGGTATATATTGAATACCGACGATTTTATATCCTTTACCAGTACCAGTTCGTCATTCTCCGAAGAGAATACGTATATGCGGGCCTTGTTTACTTGCGCTTCAGTCTCCGTAACTGAAGATTTGGTCGGCACGCCGAGCATAAGCGTGACTGCATGCTGTTCTCCGTCGCTGCGGTGAACGGTAGTGATACAGTCCTTCTGACATCCTGTGAAAGACATCAGGAAGATAGTTGTAAGAGTGATGAGTTTCAGTTTCATATCGATCAATTCTTAATAGTGTCAATATTCGAAATCGTCTTCGTCGGGTTCCTTGTTCAGACCGTATCGGACGATAAGCGCTTTGATTTCCGGGTCAAGATTACCCCTGTATACCATTTGCGGATCCTTTCTGCAGGAGATAAGGTAATTCTGTACGGCTTTCTGGTCATCCCCGAGGCGGCTCCATAGAATGGCTTTCAGATACAGTACTTTCGCAGTCGGTTCCTCGTTCTCCAAAATCTCAAGAGCCGAATGGTTCCTGTTCAGATTTACATACGCGATGGCGGTATTGAAGTCCTGATAAGGAGCCAGCAGGGCGGCGGCGGTCTTGTAGTCACGGTCTTCTATGGCCTGGAGCCCGCTCTGATAGATGGTATCCGGCGTAGTGGTCATAATCGTGTCCTTGGTCATGCCTTTGCGGTGCAGATGAAAATCGAAACGCACTTTTCTGACACGCGGATAGAGCTCGTCCTTCAGATATTTGTAGTAATCGAGTTTTTTCATTTTGTTCTCGCGTTCATCCAGGTCACTTATGTCGGCCAGCTTGCGGTATGCCTCTTTCTGGCTGTCAGTGAGCGAATCGTCCTGGTCTATGAGAATGCCGAGGGCGTTCCAGTTTTCGGGGATGCTTCTGTTCATGAAAGGTATCTTCACCCTTTCATAATGCACGATATTACCTTCCAGATCGACCATAAAGCCCTGTGCGGCATCGAGAGAATCCTGATATGTCTTGATGTATTTGTCCAGATATCTGGATATGGATTCGCTCCTGCTCTTCGCCAGATGCTTGTTTCTGCTCAGGGAACCTTCGGGGGAAGAGGAAGACGTGACTACGATGGAGTCTATATCGAATGATTGATTCGACAACATGTCGTTCAGATACTCCTTGAGTCTGTTCAATTCCGATTCGTTGTTTCCCAGTTCGGGATCGATATTGGTCTTGTTGACGTCGAAGATTATGTCACAATTGGTGTTGGCGGAAGCCTTGCGCTCGATAACTCTGGAGAGGAACCTCTCGCGTCTTTCCATGAAGGTACTTACGGAACTGATGTAGTATGACAGTTTCTCGCTGGGTGGAATGGTATATATCTTGCGGTCCTGGTCATAGATATCTCCGGAGAGGACGATGTCCGCTTTCCTGAGTTTGGAATGGGCGTTTATGGTCTGGGTATAATTGTATATGAAATCACCTTCCGTAGTATGCATTATGGTATCCAGGCGGATGCCTTCCGTGAGGATGGGGGATTTGACATATTTGTGGAACATTTCCTGTTTTATCCTGTTACGGTAGTCATTGAGACTCTTCTTCATCTTTTTGGTATAATGTTTCACGACATTCTGCTCGCTGACACCATAGTATGAGAAGAAGATATCTTCTGAAACTGAAGAAGAATCTGTCTTGAACGCGTAAATCTGCGGTATGTTCCTTTTCAGGAAGATTTCCAGCTGTTTCTTGTTCAGCAGGGAGTTGGTATCCGTGATAATCTTGGACAGGAACCTGTTGTACTGCTCATATCCTTTCAACTGTGTTTCCCGGTAACCGCGCCCTGTAATGACTATAGGGTCCAGTCTTATACTGTCCTCCAGGATGAACATGTCCGAATTCAGCCTCAACTGCCACTTGCTGTCCTGCATCATGGCCGGTACGCGGATCTGCCACTGGAGTTCCACCTTTCCCTGACGCTCGGCCACGTTGGTGAACCGTGCCGTCACCACCGCAGCATCCAATGTCTCGTTGGCCACCATTTCACCTGTGGTTTCATCTTTGATGGCTTTCATGATGAACATGTCGTTACCCTGTTCGTCCTGAACGATGAGGGTATCTCTGGCATTATTCATTGACGCCACGTCGTATTCCGTATTTATGCTCTTTCCGCCGGGAAGCGACAGGTCTGTCCTCAGGGAATCCCTCTCGAACTGTCTCACCCTTGCGATCTCCTCGCGTCTGCTCATGCCGCAGCCTGCCAGAAGACATGCCGATATTATACCTGTAAGTATTTTGATGCCGATAATGTTTTTCATCATGTATGTGGTCAGAATGTAAATACCATCGAAACTTTCAAATCATCCGGAAGAATGAAGTTTTTGCGCCCTTTGTCCGTCACCCTGCCGCAGACCGGGCAGTCATAAGACGTGTATTCGGTGAAACCTCCCCAAACACCTGCTCCGAATTCGATATTCCAGTTCTTGGTAAGCATCAGGGAATATCCGAATGACAGGACACCTCCGAATGCATCACCTTCTTCTATCTTGCTGCTGAAGATACCTCCCCGGTTGTATTCCATATATTGTGCGTCAACCTCTATCCACCATCCGGAATAGACATACCATGGCCAGTATCTTATACCGGCCTTGAACGCCTTCTTCCTGTTCTGGAACTGATGGTCCGTGCCTTTCGCATAAGTCCATGGATTGTATCGTGTTCCGACATTGACAGTTATCTTTCTGGCCACAGCCACACTTCCTTCGATGTTCATCGTCCCGAGGTTCAACCACTCCACCGCATTGGTGGCTAAGGACCATTTTTGGGCGGAGCATTCCTCATACACGCCTTGAACCGTTATCAGGGCTGTACATAATAACAATACGCGGATGATTTTCATATCTGATGTCTTTATCATGAACTAATGGTGACTTGTGGAGGTTATTCTGAAGAAACTATTCCCGGGTAATCTTGATATCCCAGGAGATATTGTTATTCAGACTTCGGATGACTCTTACGGCTGATTCGTATGCGGATTCCATATATCCGCCCTTTCCTTTGAATTTTTCCAGAAAACTGATTCCATAATAGGAGTCTCCGGCATACATTTGCCAGATGCCCTGGAGGTACTCCAGATACTCCCCGGCCCTGGAATCTATCCGGTCGGAAGAGAGACATTTGCTTATGTATTGAGATGCCTCATTGTACTTCCCCATTCTTATGAGGCTGACTGCGGCATTTATATTCGCATATATATCCTGAGGAAATCTCTCTGCGCTGGACAGGAGGATGTTTCTCCAGGAGTCCGTATCATAAGGGAACCTTTTGGCGATTAACCAGAAATCATACGGATGGAGCAGCCGGATATCCTTGTTGAATGCTTCCCAAATCTGGGAGTCGGATATAAATGGCTCGACTTCATACCTTATGGTACATACGAAACGATCCAGTCCGGGGAAACAGTATTCTTTCAAATCGGCATATATTTCCGGATGGCGGTCCTTGATGACGGATTTTATTTTGTCCCGGTCCGTATTGCCACCGAACAATGTATCCAATGATACAGGATTCCAATAATATGTTTTTTTCAGCCAATTTGTCATTCCGTTCCAATCTTCCCCGTGCGGGATGAATTCGGCAGAATTCAGATGACGGACTCCGGAAGAGGAAAGATACTGTCTGAGTGAAGAGAGACGGGCTTCCGTGATTCTGTCGTTCTGGCTGGAATACCCATCGGGTGATGTCCAGCCGTCTATCCGTATGTCGTGCAGGGTGACGCTCGGATCATCGAGCAGGGATGTGATTTCGGAGCAGAACAGCGTGAGGGCGCTGTTGTTGTCACCCAGAGACGGTATGATGGATTGACCTTCCTGATTGTATTCCAGATATAGCGGGAAAGAGTATTCCATTATTCTGGATGTGTCTTTATCAGGTTCCACCGGACTAAGTTCGCACCTGAAGGATATGCGGTCCGGGAATGTAGCTTTCGCCACATTTATGAGACGGTCCGTCTGGCATCTGTTCTTCCATTTCCACTCCGAAGAGAGAATGGATATGGTACACATGTTCATCCACTCTTCTTTTGGAACTATGTCTTCCACCACCACGATATCGTTTACCTGTCCGGATATCAGCTTTAGTTCGCGTTCTGTTCCCGATGCAGGAAGATTTCCCGAACGCACGGTCGTGACTCCTTTATCCGTTACGGCGTGATAAATCGAAACAGGACGCAGGAGAATCATATGCACACCGTTTGAAATACGTGGCTGGAGTACATAGGCGGACTTGGGAGCCACATGACTGTCGTGGAAAACATAGAACAGACGCACGATTACACTGTCGCCCCGGGAATACATATCCACCTTGTCGACAGACCATTTTATACGGGACTCTATATTATTAGCTGATGATACCGGCCCCGAAAACATCAAGGCGGCAGACAACAGACTGATAAAGGCAAGTGCGCTCTTTCCTTTCATAATCAATCAAATAATTTGCGCGAAAATAATACAATATTTACAAAATCAAAAAAAAATGGATGACTCGGGACAGAACCATCCATTTTTTCCAATGCATACATCAGTTTATAGGGTATTTGACAGTGACATAAAATGACCTCTATGCCATCTCCCACTGACGCCGGATGAGTTCCACTGCTGCAGTGACTGTGGCGGCCCGGTCTTCGCTCCTGAGTCCGCATTCGAAACTTACATAATGTGGATAGTTTATCTCCTTCAGGGCACGGAAACCATCCACATAGCAGTCGCGTTCACCGTCTTCACCGGGGGTCTTGCGCTCCCCGCGGCTTGCGATGTGTACATGCTGGAGATACTTTCCGGCAGCGATGAAAGCGGCATAGTCTGATGTCTCTTCCATCATGTGCCAGAAGTCACCCATACATTTTACCCCTTCGCTGTCTGCCTCACGGCAGAGGGCGGCTGCATCCGAAACCTGACGGAGGAAGAATGCCTCCCCGCGGTTCAGAGGTTCGAGGATTACGGTAGTGCCGCAGGAGATAGCGTATTCGCCAAGTTCGTGAAGCTGTTCCGTCAGCCATTTGCGGGTCTCGAGAGTATGTGGTCTGCAGGGGGTCTGGCCATTGAAAGCCGGTACCATTATGACGCCTGTCGAACCGAGTTCTCCGGCAGCTGCGAGAATGCGGCGGTATGTCTCGTCGAACTGTGCCTTTTCGGCATGATCTTCAGCGAGGATGAAACCGTCGAATCCGGCGCAGATGGCTGAAATTTTGATATCCCTTCCGTCGAGGGCCTTCTTGAATTCATCCACGCGGTCGGCGAGGTCTCTGCCTCCGGGTTCCAGACCGGTAACACCGAGCTCTTCCATGAAATCGAGTCTCTGGGAGAGGGTCTCTCCGGGAGCGGTCCATTCCTGGAATGAGATGTTGAGTTTTGTCTCCGGTTTCTTCGCTTCCTCAGTCTGCTTGGGGCAGCAGGAAGAAATAAGGGGACTTGAAGCCAGTGCCAGGGCGGTGCCTGACACTGCTGATGTCTTCAAAAAATTTCTTCTGTTCATATTATTTCTGTTCTCCTTCACCGGGTATCGCTACTCCGTATTTGTTCAGGTCGAGGGGACCGAGTTTCAATTCTTCGGGCATATAGTCGAGTGGCGAAGCACTTATCTCATCCCATTCCATTACTTTACCGGTGTACGCGGATTCGCGTGCCATTACGGCTGCCAAAGTGGAGACGGCAGTCTGGGGAGCCTCGTCGTGCATTTCACCTCTGCGGATATGGTTTACCCAGTCAACATGTTCGAGAACATAGGGATTATGCTGGGTGAAAGCGGCCTGTGCAGCTTCCTCGTCGTATTTCCAGAGGAGATTTCCCTGATAGTCACGGATTTCCTGCGTTTCGCTGTTCCAGTAACCTTTAGTGCCGCGGATTTCTTCATGAACTGAAGTGTCGGTTCCGTCTATCTGGCGGCACATGCTGTGGAGATGAACGCCGTTTTCGAATTCGAAGTCGGTACTGAACATATCATACTGATCACCTGTCACACGGCGGTGGCGGGCACCGAAACTTGTGGCCTTGAGGGGCTTCATACCCGACATCCAGGTGAAAACGTCGATATTGTGGACATGCTGTTCCACGATATGGTCGCCCGAGAGCCATTTCCAGTTCACCCAGTCACGGATGTTCCATTCCATATCGCTCCATCCGGCCTGACGTTCGCGGTACCAGAGCATATTCTGGTTCCAATATACGTTACCTCCGGTGATGTTTCCGATGATGCCTGCCTGAATCTGTTTGTTCGCTTCCACGTAGGGGCGCTGATGGCGGCGCTGGGTACCGGTGATTACGCAGAGACCTTTCGCTTCAGCCACTTTCGCCGCCGCCATACAGGTGCGGTATCCCTTCGGGTCCACGAAGATAGGTTTTTCGAGGAAGGCATGAACGCCCTTTTCGGCTGCATACTGGAAGTGATAGGGGCGGAAGTTGGGAGGAGTGGTGAGGATAACCATATCCACCATATCTATTACGTTTTTGTAAGCATCGAAACCTACGAAACAGTTTTCGTCGGGAACATCCTGATTCCAGTTCTTCTTTATGGTGGCTCTGCAACTTTCCAGTCTGTCTGCGAAAACGTCGCCGTAAGCGGTTACCGTTATGCCGTCGGCAGCTTCGAGAAGATTTTCAAGAGCGCCGGTACCGCGTCCTCCGCATCCTACGAGGCCGACTTTAAGCTCCTTTCCGTCGGCGGCCTTGTCGGGCAGTTCGGGAGAATAGTAGTCTCCCACGTTTTTCAGGGGTGTAACAGTAGATTTTTTTCCGCCGCAAGAGGCGAGTCCGATAACACCTGCGGTGCCGAGAACGGCTGATGCGCACAGGAATTTTCTTCTGTCGAATTTATGGTTGCTCATATCGCTAAATATTAAAAGAGTAAGTTATTTCAATTCTTCGGGCACTTCGCACACTATACGGAATCCGATTCCCTTGATATCCGAATACCACCAGATACTTTTGGGTTTCTGAGGATCGGTCCGGAGCCATCTGTCGTGTTCAGTATGTGCTCTGGCCGCACTTCGGAGCATCGACGCGTCATCTCCGAAATATCCTCCGCGCACCACGTGTTCCGTCCCTTCCGAAGGTCCCTTGGGGTCCGTGGCTCCGTCTCCGGCTTGCCGATAGGCATCTTCTGCATACCAGTCGGAACAGTATTCCATCACATTTCCGTACATGTTCTTCAGCCCGAACGGATTCGCCGCCACCTTGGCGGGTTCGGCAGTGCGGTTCCGGCTATTGTTCACATAGATGGCGAAATGGTTTATCTCCGCGGTGTCAGGTTTGAAAATACCTTTCATAAAACCTTCGTTGGACAGTTTTTTGGGGTCTCCTCCGAAGAAATACGGAGTCTGTGAACCTGCTCGCGCCGCATATTCCCATTCCGCTTCCGTGGGGAGGCGGTAAGT
>DCIQ01000183.1:11373-12600 GCA_002317435.1 Bacteroidales bacterium UBA1722
CCGAAAGGAGGAGTCGGCCCGCTGATGGCGTCCAGTTCATTCTTCGCATTGTTCGCATAGACCGTCGCGGGAGGTGTGCGACCTTCGGACATGGTGGCTCCGTAGAATGCCCAGAACTGGTTCCAGGTTATTTCGGTCTCGGCCATGAAGAACGGGGAGATATTCACTTTATGCTGCGGGGCTTCGTCGGCCTTGTGGAAAGCTTCGTCTTCGGGACTCCCCATAATGAAAGAACCTCCGGGGACGGCTATCATCCTGATGGAGGCGGATGTTCCGGGGACCGTTTCCGTATAGTCCGCGAAGGCGCCGATGTGCGCCGGTTCAGAATATATCTCGGTGTTCTGTATCTGCGACGTCGGTACTCCGGCCATCTTCCGGTGCTTGTAGTTGGGGTCGTAATGCCCGGCATCCAGGTGACAACTTATGCACTGGAGACCGTATTTCTCCTCGTTGTCGTCGTAATACAGGTGGGCTATCATTCCATCATCCGAGATGCCTTGCGGGTACAGGTTTACGTGACACTCCTTGCAGGATTCATTATACACTATTTTCTGTGCATACTCGAGTTCCTTCTTTATCTGCCAGTCGATGTCTTCGGGATCCTTGGTGATATAGGACCATACGTCCTTCATTCCTGTCTTCGCCTTGGCCACGAAATGGTCGATGGAACCTTCCGGAGGAAGATGGCATGCGGCGCAGTCCGTTTTCACGCCCGTCTTTCCGTTATAGTGTACAGACATCTTCCAGGCAGCGTCAGTATCAGCATGATAGTGGCACGACATGCAGGAACTGTTCTGTGAGCTCCTGATATAATATCCGTTCAAAACTATAATTAGGACGAAACCGATTACGGTACCTGCAAGTCCAGCCAGCCAGTATTTTTTTTTCTGCTTATCAGACATCATTCGTGATTAATTCTTACGGAAACACATTTCCATGAATCCGCATTTATCCATTTCGCGAAATTAGTCAATTTTTCAAAAATATGGCAGTAAGTCAAGATAAAAAATAAAAAAGGAGCGGTCATTTCTCAACGCCGTTCCTTTTTTACTTAACCTAAAACTTAACCTATGAAAAAACTATCTGCCCGATTCTTATGCAATACGCGTGCCAAGAATCGGACAGATATTCAGTTTTTCATGTTCGGTTTCATAAATTATTTTCGGCCATTTCTTTTTCCACATCTTCCACGGAGATGGGAAGCCTCTTGGAACCGAGTCTCCTGCA
>DCIQ01000183.1:12680-17061 GCA_002317435.1 Bacteroidales bacterium UBA1722
TCCAGTTCCGCGAAGTTTATGAATTCTGCGCAGGTGCCTTCCCGTTTCCACTGTTCGATGAGGGCCGGGATGAAATAGATGCCCGGCTCATCGGTGATTACATGTCCGGTTTCGAGCATTTTTCCCATACGGAGTGAACTCAGGCCGAACTGTGCGGCGCGGCGGCAAGTTTCATCGTAGCCTACGTAATCTTCCCCCAGGTTCTCCATATCGTGAACGTCCAGGCCCATATTGTGGCCAAGACCGTGCGGCATGAAAAGTCCCTGCGCCCCTGCGGCCACGGCTTCGTCGACATCCCCCCTGATGAGACCGATATTCTTCAGCCCCTGTACCATCAGCCTGCATACGGCCAGATGCACCGAGGTGTATGTTATTCCGGGGCGGGAGATGGTCTGGGCGAGATTATTGCCTTCGGCAACAATGGTGTAAATATCCTTCTGCCTCTGTGTGAATTTGCCGGAGGAGGGGATGGTGCGGGTGAAATCCGAAACATAACCTGAGTTCACCTCAGCACCGGCGTCGATTACTATCATCCTCCCGTCGGTCAGAGTCTGGTGGTGGGAGTGGTTGTGCAGTGTCTCCCCGTTCTGGGAGAGAATTATGGGAAATGAAGGCATCAGTCCTTCCTGTATGGAGATTCCCTCCATAATGCCGACGAGCTGCTGTTCGACCATCCCCAGACGTGCCATTTTCATGGCTGCGTAATGCATCGCGTAACCTATATCCGCAGCCTTGTCCAGTTCGGCGATTTCCTCATCGGTCTTTATCAGCCTCATCGCCACCACTGCCTTGATGAATTCTTCGGAGGCGTATTCGCGCATACGGTCGAAGGGGATACCCAGCAGGCGGTTGATTTGAATCATGTTGTGGTAACGGTACGGTGGGAGATAATGTATCCGGCGTCCGGCGGCGCGGGCTGCGCTTATATAGTCGTCAAGTGCAGCCAGAGGGGCGCTCTTGGAGACTGCTGCCGAGGAGGCTTTCTCCGAAATCAGCGGCTGGGGACCCATCCAGATGATGTCATCGATATCCACGTCGTTTCCGAACAGAATTTCCTCTCCGGAATCCACGTCTATGACAGCTGCCAGATCGGGCTCCTGCAGGCCGAAGTAGTAGATGAATGTACTGTCCTGACGGTAGCGGTACTGGTTGCCCGAGTAATTGACAGCGGCGTCGGAAGTTCCGAGGAACAGAAGAATGCCTGAACCCACGCGTTTTTTCAGTTCGTCCCTTCTGGAGACATAGATTTGCTTTTCGAACATAATATATAGGTATTGGTCTTGAAAATCCGGAACAGTTCCACAAATTTAGCAATCCTGAAAAATAACTCAAATAAAAAGGCGGCCGTTATGGAACAGCCGCCTTCAGGATATGTCGAAATGCAAGTCAGTTCATGAAGATGTATCTCAGGATGAAGAGGACTGCGAGCACCCACATGGTGACGCTTATCTTCTTGAATTTGCCTGCGCAAGCATTGATGACCACGTATGCTATCATACCGAGGAGGATACCGTGGGCGATGCTGTAGGAGAGGGGCATCATGACAGCGGTGATGAAGGCCGGGATGGCTTCGGAATAATCATACCAGTCGATTTCCATGATAGGAGACATCATCATTACACCGACGATGACCAGAACGGCTCCTGTAGCTGCACTGGGTATGGCCAGGAAGATGGGGGAGAAGAAGAGGGCTACAGCGAATCCCAGGGCGATTACGAATGCCGTGAGACCGGTACGGCCGCCTTCCGCCACACCTGAAGCACTTTCGATGTAGGTGGTGGTGGTGGAAGTACCGAAGCAGGCACCTGCGGTGGTGGCCACTGCATCGGCCATCAGAATCTTGCTGATGCCGTCCACATGACCTTTATCGTCGACCATCTTGGCTTTCACCGATACACCGACTACCGTTCCGATGGTGTCGAACATGTCGATGAACAGGAATGTGAATACCACGATGAGCATATCCCAGCTGAGTACCTGACTCCATTCGAACTGACAGAAAATGGGGGCGAGGGAGTCGGGTGTGGAGATCAGTCCGCCGTACTGTGTGATTCCGAAGGGGATACCGATTATGGTGGTGGCGAGCATACCTATCAGGATACCGCCCTTTACCTTCAGGATTACGAGTACGGAAGTCAGAAGCAGACCGATGATGAACAGGATGCTGGCGGATGATTTGATGTCGCCCAGACCGACGAGGGTGGCGCTGTTATCTACTATGATACCCGCATTCTGGAGACCGATGAAAGCTATGTAGAGACCGATACCGGCGCCGATGGCTTTCTTCAGCGATACGGGGATGGCATCCACTATCATTTCGCGGACCTTGGTGGCGGAGAGGATGATGAAGATGATACCTTCGATCAGGATGGCTGTCAGGGCGAACTGCCAGCTGTAACCCATGCCGAGACATACGGTGAACACGAAGAACGCGTTCAGACCCATACCGGGGGCGAGTCCGAAAGGTTTCTTGGCGTAGATGGCCATCATCAGGGTACCTACGATGGCGGCGAGAGCGGTGGCGGTGAAGACGGAGCCGACGGGCATGCCTTCAACGTTGCTGAAGATGTTGGGATTGACAGCCAGAATGTAGGCCATCGTCAGGAAGGTGGTGATACCGGCGACGATCTCCGTGCGTACGGTATGGACACCTGCTTCGAAACCGAATAATTTTTTAAGCATAGCGATTTATATGATTTGGTTTTAGGAGGCGACTGTCTAGAAGTTCCATTTCACGCCGAGGCAGGGACGGCATTTGAATCCGGCGGATGCAGGGAAGTTATAAGCCAGTTCCACTTCACCGCCGATATTCAGGTTCGGGCATCCGAAGTGCTGTCCGACGCAGTACCAGAGCTGAGGTTCGGAGAGGAATACGGTGGCTGTGTTGTCGGCACCGAAGAACTGCTCCTGCCACCAATAGTCGGCGAATCCGGAGAACGTGAGGCCTTTCGCTCCGAAGAGGTTGTTGAGTGTCCACACGAAAGTGAACTGCATCGGGAGAGCCTGATCAGCCGAGATGTACTTCTTGTAGAGGACTTTGAAGTTGAAGAGATTGTTGAAATCCTTCGAATGTACGAAGAAGTCGGCACCGGTGAGGAATGCGTGGTTGATGGGGAATGCTCCCCATGTGGGAGCGTTCTTGGTTCCCGTGGCATACGCACCGAGACCGCCGTTGTACTCTACCTGGATGCTGAAGAAACTTGCCTTGGAATTCTGCCAGAAATTGAGACAGCGTGCGATTTCCCAATAGGCGCCGCCTATACTGATGTTCTTGCCTTTTTCGGCGGCATCTTTCAAGGTGTAATCCATATCGATGAAGGTGAATGTATTACCCCAGCTGTCCGACTTGAACATCTCGAAGGTGGTGGTAACCTGTCTGCGGTCATCGCCGAAATCGTAGAAAACCTGTAAATTCTGTGCCTTGATGGCGGTCGAGCTCAGAAGCAGAGCTGCGAGGATGAAATAAAATTTCTTCATATAGGTTGATGATTAAGTTTCAGCGGAAACGTGGTATGCGCAATTTTCCGGGGCAAAGGTAATGCATACGCATTTAGGCTTCAAATCATTTTGTTTCGAGAAATTGACACGTTTTCAACATTTTGCTGACACCTTATCAACAGACTTCCGGATGCCATAAAAAAGATGCGTCCCGGAACTCCGGAACGCATCCTGTAAAGGTATAATCGAAATACTAGAAAGTCACACCGATGCTGAGAACCGCCTGCGAAAGGAATGCATCATATCCTTCTTCAGAGACGTAAGGAGTAAGATCAAAGGCGTAACCGGCGCTGATGTAGAATTTCTTTATATCGAAAGAGACGCCTGCCTGTATGCCTCCCTGAACCCTCTTGATAACTGAGTTCTCATCATAGGCATTTCCGCCGATGCCGAATCTTCCGTACAGGCCTGCGAATGGTGCCAGATGCATTTTGCCTTCTTTAAATGCGAACCTGTAGGTATAGTTTACCGGAACGATGAGACCGATGTGGCTTAAATCAGCGCCATTGTCGGATTTCCAGAGATAGGATCCGGTAAGGCCTGTTTCGATGTAGTTCTTGCTTCCCACGTTGAAACCTGCCAGATAATTGACGGCTACAGCATTCATGGAGGTGCTGATACTGATTCCATCTTCAGTGGTTCTGATGGTGGTAGGGAGATAGGAAGCAGTAATTTTGTTGTAGAATTTTTCCTGAGCCGAAGCGCCGAGAGCGATGCCCATGCAGATAACTGCGATAATGATTTTTTTCATTTTTGTAAAAGATGGATTGAAGTTAACGTTCTTTCTTTGGTCCGCAAAGATATTGATAAATCCTGAATCTAAGTGAATCTCAAAAATTATTTATTTCATATATGAATATCTCCAGTCAGTGGCAGGGCAGAG
>DCIQ01000183.1:17219-17406 GCA_002317435.1 Bacteroidales bacterium UBA1722
CCGGCGGCATACTTGAAGGTGCCGGTGAGTTTCTCCAGAGCGATGCGGTCACGTCCCCAGATGGCTCCGGTGAGTCCGTAGGGTGAGGTGCTTTCGCACAGGGCGGCGGCTTCCTCCATCCGGTCGTCGGGATATACGTAAACGGTCAGCACCGGACCGAAAATCTCTTCCTCCATGGATTTGAAGT
>DCIQ01000029.1 GCA_002317435.1 Bacteroidales bacterium UBA1722
AACTGGATTTCTTCTCCATATCAGGTCTTCTGTGCGGCACCCAGACGAACCCCGTAGCGCTCTCCTTCTCGAACACCACCTGGGGCGTGCCCCAGATAGCATCAGCCTATGCGACAGTCTATCCCCTCGCCATGTTCCTCAGAATCCTGGCGGCACAGATAATGTCCGTCTCATAACAGGAACCGGAACTGCATACCGACCCCGGATTTACATATTCTGACCGGACAAAAGGCTGGGAAAGACCTCTATCTCTCCCAGTCGTCAGTCCTGAAGGGGATAACGGGAAGGCCGGAATTCGATTTCAGATTACCCGGCTGCCAACTCTTGAAACAGTACCTCACGGCCACCGGGACGGGCACCGCATCGCATTTCACGGTAATCTGTTTCTCCTTCCTCCCGACTCTCGTGGGCTTGTACCACACCCGGTCCTCTCCGCAGATCTCGAACCCCTCAATACCCACATTACGGTTGAAACCGTCTTCCACATTGTCGAAAGACAGAGTCACCGTACCGCCGTCCACATCCATGCTCCGATAAACGGGGTACGTGCAGTCGATACCCCCGATGCCGTACGTGCGCGAGAGAGCCCAGAAGCAGAGTCTGTCTCCGATTTCCTTCTTCATCGAAGGGTGAATCTGCCAGTACTCATGCTCGCGGACCAGATCGTTCGTGCAGACCATCCCCATCTGCGGGAGACGCTCCGAGACTTTATATTGCGCTTCGCGCAATAAGGGCACCGTGGCCTTATCCTTCAGCCAGTAATATTCGAATGGGCAGATCTCGACGTAGTAGAAAGGCAGGTCGCCGAGTCCCCACAGATCTCTCCAGCAGCGCACCATATTCTCGAACCGATCGGCATACAGTTCCGGCCTGTCGGCATTCGCCTCACCCTGATACCAGAGAAATCCCTTGATGGTATACCCTATGAGAGGATGAATCATCCCGTTATAGAAGACGCAGGGAAGTGAGCGCTCCACGTCTTCGGCAGGAGTCACCTTATCGCAGTTCAGATACTCCTCACTGTCGAACACCTCCCCGGGATATCCGGAGACTATCTCCTTCGGAGTCCATCCCTCCACTCTCGTGGCACCTACAGAGGCATTGACCAGCCCCACAGGGCAGTCCAACGTCTCGGTAAGCCTCTTGCCGAAGAAATAGGCCACGGCACAGAAATCGCGGGCAGTCGCGGGAGTGCAGTCTTTCCACTGCGTACCCACGGTCCGCTTCGGCTCGGGGGAAGGCTCCCAGTTCACCGTGCAGAAATGCATACGTCCCTTATAACGTCCCGATTCGGCGATGTATTCCGCAGAATTCTCCACCGGACAGCCCTCAAAACCGTGGAGAGGCTGTTCCATATTGCTCTGCCCGGAGGCAAGCCATACCTCCCCTATCAATACATCCTTTATCGTCAGTGGATCTCCGTCACTGATTTCCAGAGTCTGAGGTTCTAAAGAGGCCGCAGGAGTGGGGAGAATGAATTTCCAATAACCTTCCGAGTCGGCTCTGGTCCTGTATTTCCGTTTATCCCAGGAGGCCTTCAGCGTGACCACGGCATCCGGCCGGTCAGACCAGCCGCTTATGCTCACCTGTGAATTCTGCTGGAGGACCATCGAATTCCCTACCAGAGGTCCCGGGGTTATCTCCGCCGCCGCGGACAGCGATATGGCGATTGATATCAGCGATAAGAAAAAATGTGTCGGTTTCATACTTGAATACGGATATTATCTTCGTGTAAAGGTACATAAAAAGGCGGTCCCTGTCAAGAGACCGCCTCGGGAGAATATCACCTGAACTTCCTACTGACCTTTGAAAGGATTCTGGTCATCATATGAGATTTCATGGTTATAAGAGTATTCACCGTCAGGAATCTGGAAGAACCAGCGGTAGTCATTCGAAGGAAGATAACCGTAAGGCTGCGCTGCGGTGAGGTCGAAGTTATCCAACTGGTTCACACCGTAGATATAGTGACCGGCGGGATAGGAAGGAGTGGCATAATACCTCGTCAGGCTCTTCTGGAGACGTACCATATCGTACTGACCGGTAACACCTTCGCCGAGAAGTTCCTTGCGGCGTTCCTTGTAGATCTCTTCCAGAAGGTCGGCCTTGGCGGTAGTGGTGGTCAGCTGGGCGTTACGGGCGGACTGAAGCGTGTTCAGAAGTGCGAGAGCATCTGTCCCTTTATCCTGATTGGCCTTGGCCTCAGCCATGATGAGCAGCATCTCAGTACCTCTCATCAGGCAGATGTCGGGTCTGGTCTGGAAAGCCTCGTCTCCGTAATGTTTGTACTTGTTGTATGCCCACTTGGAATTCCAGTCGGTGGAACCGGCGAACTGTCTGCGCCAGAACATAACTTTCAGTTCCGCTGCTTCGAGTTCCTCGGGAGAGGCATAGTTGCAGTCGTAAGCCAGACGGGCACCGCGCCAGTCGGTAGTATCGAACAGCGCCACGTAATCGGGCGTTACGAAGAAATCGAAGAATCTGTAGATACCTTTCTGATTTTCACCATAAGTGAAAGGATCCTGATTATGCCAGAAATTGAACTGTGTGCCGCCGCCGAGATTATTCTCCGCAGTGTAGCTCATAGCCCAAACCACTTCCTGATAATTATTGGTGATGCAGTCATCGAATCCGCTGTACCACTGGTCCTTGGTCAGGAGAGTGCTGTGATTGTCGTAGACAGCCTTGGCACATTCGAACGACTTATCCCAGTTGTTCATCACCTGATAAACTCTGGCCAGCCATCCGTTCACCACTTCAGCATTGATTTTCCAGATATAATCCCTGTCATATCCGGCCAATTCGCTCTTGGCCGCTTCGAGATCCTTCACTATCTGATCATATATCGCCTGAACTGTCGAGAATCCCATTTCTTCAGGATCGCTGGCACTGAGACGAAGGATGACACCGCGTTTGTCCTTGGCGATGGCATAGGTCTGCTGATAGGTCATGATGAGATAGAAATATGCGATACCGCGCATGGCCTTGGCCTGTCCGTCGATAAGAGTCTTCTTCGCCGCATCACCTTCAGCTTCGGGCAGAGCATCGATGATGATGTTGCACTGATTGATGAGCTTGTAGCAGAAAGTCCACATTATGTTGGCGTTGCCGTCCGCTCTGGTGAATGAGGGGGAGAAATTGTATGAAGAGCACTGATATCCACCCATATTTTCGTGGCTCATGATGTCCTGACCGCGGAGGTCCCAGAACATCTGCATCCCGGGGATACCGGCGAAGATACGGTCCTCACCACCGGACGTATTGAAAAGCAGCTGATTATATGCAGAGACAAGACTCTTTTCTATCTGTCCTACAGATGAGAGCGCTTCCGTATCAGAAATGGATGCGGAAGGATTGGTAGTCAGAAAATCTTTACAGCCTGACGTAGAGATGACTGTAAGAATCGCCGTTCCTATAGAAAGTATTTTATTAAACGTTTTCATATCTGTTGAATATTACAGTTAGAATGAAAGCTGGATACCGCCCATATAGACTCTGCGTCCGCCGGGAAGTCCGCTGTCTGTTTCCACGTTGCCATTGTAGTTGTTTCCCGAAAGGGCTCCTTCAGGTTCCGCATACCTTCTTACGCAGTCTCCGAAAGTCATCAGGTTATCACCGGAAAGATAGAAACGGAGTTTATCCACTCCCATTCTCTTGGTGACTTTGGAAGGAAGGGTATAACCTATAGTCAGGTTTCTCAGACGGAGGTAGTCGTTCTTGAAGATATAACGGTCACATGCACCCATCATCTTGCCCCAGTTGGATTCGGTGAAGCGGGGGATATCGGTCACGTCACCGGGCTTGCGCCATCTGCTCTCCACGAGATCGGAGAGAGGTGAAGTCTGATGACGTACACGTGTCCTCTCCCAGTACTGCTGGTCGAACATGTAGGCACCGAGCGAATAGTAGAACATGAAGGAAAGGTCCACGCCGTAGAAGTTGAAACTGTTGGTGATCGAACCGTAAACCTTAGGAAGAGTGGAACCTATCTTCTGATAGTCCGCCTGTGACGTCTCGGTATAGTCATTGGTTATGGAGCCGTCAGCCTTGATATATCTCACAAGACCTGTCTCGGGATCTATACCGTCAGTCTTGACAGTATAAAGGTCATACAGGGAGTTTCCTTCGGCCATATAATATTTGGCCAGAGATGCGCTCCAATAGAAAGGCTCGGAAGGAAGATAGACGATTTCGTTCTTCAGAGTGGAGAGGTTGGCGTCTATTCTCCAGTTGAAATTCTGTTTGTGGATGGCGTTCGCACTGACGGTGAACTCGAAACCGCTGTTGCGCAGGGTACCGATATTGGTGTTGATGCCTTCTACGCTACCTGCCTGTGCGGACAGAGGAAGAGTCTTGTAGTAGAGGAGGTCATCCGACTGACGGGTGTAATACTCTACAGTGGCGGTGATATCCTTGAATATGGTGAAGTCGAGAGCTACGTTGAACTGTTTGTTCTTCTCCCACTGCAGATCGGGTGTGGCGATGGTGGAAGGACGCAGACCGGCGATGGTATAGAGGTTATTGGCCTCATAGAGTCCCTGGTAACCATAAAGAACCTCTCCTTCAGCCCTTGCGTTCTGACCGCGGGAGATAAGTTTATCATTACCTGACGTACCGTAACTTGCACGGAGCACCAGATTCTGGAGCCAATTTGAATTCTTCAGCCATTCCTCATTCGAAATTCTCCAGGAAGCACCTACGGAGAAGAAGTTACCCCAACGGTTGTCGGGATGGAATCTGGAAGAACCGTCACGACGATATGAGCCTGACAGATAATACTTGCCGGCGAAATTATAGTCAGCCTTTCCGAAGAAGGAGAGGAGAGAATACTTGTCCTTAGATGACTCGTTATACCAGTCCACGGTGGTGCTGGCGAGCTCATACTGACCTATCTGCATGATACCTCCACCATAAGCATAGTGATAGTAGTTGGTGTACTGATAAGCCTCCTGACCGGCCATCAGGTCGAGATGATGCTTGTCCCAGTCATGTCCCCAGGTAAGAACGTTGTTCCATGTGAGAGACATCAGCTGATTCTCGGAACGCTCGGCTGAACCGCCTGTGTCGGTTACTGCAAGTCCCCAAGGCTGGTTCTGACCTGTATCGTGAACCGCTGAGCCATAGCTGTAGTTGTTCGAAATGTTGGAGTCGAGGTTAACGCTCGTACGGAACTTGATGTCGGCGGGAAGAGTGAATTCCATGAAATATCTGGCGGTGATGTTATGCCCGTCATTATTGCTGAAACTCTCATCATTACCGTTATCCCAGTAATCACCGTTACCGGTCATGAAATGGTATCCGAAGAAACCGCCGTTCTGGTAGTCACCGTATGAATACATGCGTTTTCCCGACTTCTGTGATACACACCAGTCGGTGTTGTCTTCATTACGCAGCCAGGGAGATGCCAGCGAAGTGGAATAGATGATGGCACGGTTCGCGCCCCAGATACCGCCGTTGTTCTGACGATAATAGGTATATGATACGCTGCCGCCGATCTGCAGCCACTTCTTGATCTGGGAAGTGACGTTGGCTCTGAAGGAATAACGTTTGTAATACTGCTGGAGCAGGTAACCCTGGTCATTCAGATAACCGGCGGAAAGATAATAGTTGGTCTTTCCGTTCTCGGAAGTACCGCTTACGTCGATACCGTAGTCCTGACGGAGTTTGCGTGAATAGGCGGCATCATACTTGTTCCAGTCGCTCTCTTCCCAAGCATATTCCAGATCGGGGTTGATGTAGGGATTACCGTTACCGTCGGAGAGCACCCATTTCGTACCGTCGATACCGTTCTTGAAAGGAGACACGTACTGAGGAACACCGTTCACGGTCTTCACGGCGCGCAGGGTATTGGATACTACCAGTTCGGAAGCCTTGGCACTGGCCTGGGCGGAAGTCATGCCGCTGGCATAATAGTAGTCATTATAAAGAGCTTCCCAGTTATACAGCAGAGTTTCCTTAGGGTCGGCGATGGTGGTAGGATTGGCGATAGCCAGATCGGAAGTACCCCAGGCAGCCCTGAAGTTCACTTTCACGTTACCGTTTCCGGCCACACCCTTCTTGGTGGTGATGATAACCACACCGTTGGCGGCACGTGAGCCGTAAAGTGAAGATGCGGCAGCGTCCTTGAGGACTGTGAGACTTTCGATATCGGAAGGGTTGATGGAGTTCAGACCACCGTCATAAGGCATTCCGTCCACTATGTAGAGCGGGTTCGAAGAACCTGACATGGAAGAGATACCACGAATCTGGATACGGGCCTCGGCACCCGGGCTACTGGCGAAGTTGGTTACCTGTACACCGGCGGACATACCCTGAAGGGCCTGAGTGAACTCACCACCGTTAAGTTTCTCGAGCTGATCACTCTTGACCACTGAAGCGGAACCGGAGAAAGAAGCCTTCTTGGTCGAACCGTACGCGGTAACGATCACTTCTTCCAAAGCGCTGTAGTCAGTCTGGAGTGTAATGTTAAGAAGAGAAGAGGAACCCACCTCGATCTGCTGGGTGAGGTATCCCAGGAAAGTCACCTCTATCACGTCACCGCTCTGCGCGTGAATGGAGAACTGACCTTTGTCATCGGTAACGGCATAGTTGGTAGGTGCATTCGTTACGATGAGAGTAGCCCCCGTCACAGGGACATTCTTGTCATCAACGACTGTTCCCTTGATGGTGGACTGGGCGAATACGGTCTGTACGGACAGACACATAACCGCGGCCACTGCCATAAGGAAGAACGGAAGCCGATTGGTTTTGCTAATCTTACTCATAAAAGGTGAATAAAAATGATTTGGTTAGATGTAATATGGAAAATATACTTGTCTGCGGACGCCGGCCATCTGTTCATCAGAAATTGACAGCCGGTCATTCGCAGATTGAAATATTGTCAGAGTATCTATAAATGAATCTGTCCTTATCCATGTTCGAAGCAGGATAAGCGTCCGATGTCTCTATGGTATTGTTTTCGAACACGAAACCGTCCGTGCAGAAAAGGTTCACCACCCTGTTGTCGAACACCTTGAAGGTATTTCCGGTCACAGTGATGTTCCTGTGGTAACGGCTGGTTTCCTTCTCGGGGATTCTGGTGCCTACGGCGATGCAGGCCGCCCCCCAGTGCGGACTCCCGTAGTTGCAGCAGTCGAACACGTTGTTCCTCAGCATCACGTCCCGCACTCCGGACTGTTCAAACCAGTAGTTGGCATCCCCTTCGAAGAGGATGGCTGCACCGGGGACATGGAAGTAGCAGTCCTCAACCACCACGTGACCCCGCGATCCGATAAGCAGACCACGGGCCCTGTTCCCCGCGAACCGGCATCCGCTGACGAGTACGTCAGGGTACTCCCCGTCTTCAGCCACGGCATGATTAATTTCCAGCCCTTCGGGCAATTCCTCCGTAAACGTGACAGCAGTGTATTCCTTGTTCAGTCTCTCCACCGCCTTGACGGTACGGCTGGCGTATGACGTGACAGTCTTATTGTTGACTATTTCGAGAGTCATCCCCGGCTCTATGTAATCCACACCGTACTGCCCGGTATTGCACCATTTCAGGAGCACCTTGTCGGGACCGAGAATCTTCTTCACAGCCATATAGAGGCCGTGGATATTCGAAGGATCGTCTATCTGATTTTCGAAATCACACCCTATCATCCGGATATATCCCTTGCAGTTGGAGAAATGTGTGGCATCGGCGGTGATGGAGACCATCCTGCCGGAGCCCGGTGCCGGAAGCACGTTCACGGTATCCAGTTCGATATTCCTGACCTTCTGGGCGATCACGCCCATACCTCCGCCGTGATAGATATTTACGTGCCTGAGCGTCACATCTTCCGAATCGGAGATGGGGAATACCGGATTATATCTCGCGGAAGCCCCCAGAACCATCACGTTTCCGACTGTCGCCTTAATGTTTTCGACATAAAGACGAACGTCTCCTGAAGGAAGTTCCTCCGCTCGGTTCCCTTCTTCATAGAGCCAGTAATCATAAGCGTGAAAGGCCGGTTCCCTCTTCTCGGCATCGAATTCCAGAAGGTGGCTGTAAGGATATACGGTACCGTTCTCATCGTAGAAATGCAGCAGGCCGTTATCTATCTTATATATGTAGTCATCCGGGAAACTCAAGTCCAACCAGCCGTCTCCCACCGCTTTCACGGTACCTTCCGAATGAAATGTCCTGGTGTAGTCGATCGAGAGATCCTTTATGAGGACGTTTTCACATCCGTCCAGATAGAAAGGCGTCACGAAACCGGTGAAAACCAGTTCCGTCCCGTTCCCGTCTATCTCGAAATTCTTCATCCCAGACAGGTCGAAAACTATTCTCATCAGATTCTCGGTGTTGTTGCTTATGAAAAGGTACTTTTCATAGGCACAGTCCGGCTTCAGATTCAGTGTGCCGCCGGGAAGCACCAGTTTCGCAGCTTTGGTGTCCTTACACTGTTCCAATGCGGCACGAACAGCACACACGGCATCCTCAGAAGAGGATTCATCCATAAAGTCACTCAAATAGACGGTACCTCCGCCACCTGTCCCCGCGCAGGAGCACAGGGCGCATGCCAAAGAGAGATAGAAAATAGCTTTTTTCATAAGTCCGAACCGCTTCTCATAAAAACGGGTCGCAAATTTATTAATATTATCTCTCTTTTCAAACACCTGTTCCGAATTTCGGAGGGGGTGGGAAAAAAAACATTTCCAAGATGCATTCTCAGGAGGAAACTCCGCATCGCAGAAGGTATATTTCCTCCGGCTATTCCGATCCGATTACGGCACGATATCCGTCAATCCGCGAATCGACATCCCGCGCCGCTGCGAATGAATCCCCGATGGGTTCAGCCGGATATGGCTCCTTGGAATACATTTCCTCCCCGGCCATCTCCACAAGTACAGGCCAGAACTCTTTATCATACCAGTCACCATCGACGGCAAGTCCCTTCTCCACACGGTCGATCGTAGTGTCGAAGAATGTCTGCCAGCGACGGCAATAGTAATCTCCCACAAGACCCTGCCACAAACGGCGCGCATAGTCGTCAAGATACATATCGCACCCCCACCGGGTCAAAATGGTTCGGGCATTCACCTCGAAACAGTCCTGCTCTGCAGCATCCGCTCCAAAACGGCGCGCATTGCTGATCCAGCGGCCGAAGAGCATTTCCTCACGAGTGGCGAGAAGTGCGTCCGTATCTGCAAATAATTTGAGTGACAGTTCTTTAAGTTCTTTCATCCGAGCCACATCCCCTGCGCTGGCCGCATCTGTGTATCGGTCAGTCAGCAATGTGAAGAGGTTCGCGAGGACCTGAGTGTAAAGGGTAGTTATATCATAGCGTGACTGGTCTCTGCCGGAAGGATTGGCGAGAAGCACACGACAGCACTCGAGAAGAATATCATTGTCATACGGGAGTCTGGACTGGGGATCGTGGTGGCCGAATTCCGGATGCTGTGACATCATGGAGCCTGCGAAATAGGCCGCATCATGCACGAACACTTCGCGAATCAGTTTCTCCCAGGCAGCCTCCGTGGCAGGGCAGGCATCGTCACGGTGCAGAGAACTCCATTTCCTTATCCATCCATACGGATCAAGAGTGTCACACCAGAGCCTTTCATAAAAATATTCAAATGGATGAGGAGCTACGGAAAAGCCTTCCAGAGTGCATCCCAGACCGGTGCAGGTGCTTTCAGTTTCAAAAAGCGATTTGAGCAGACGGTCCACCTTGACGATATTCCCTTCCAGCACATCCACTCCACCGAAATCGCCCAGGTAGCACCAGATGAAAGGCTGGCCGTAATGGCTCTCCGTCTCACGCCAGAATTCGGAATATTCACCCTGATACTCAAGCATGATCAGTTTTCCTTTCGGTACAGCATCCATACAGGCTTTCTTCGCTGCAGGAGACCATCCCGAGGGATTGTTGACGTAAATCCACGCCATCTCTATCCATCTCGCCTCCGGGTCCACCTGTGCCATGGAAGAATAGAGCTCACCTGTCACACCGGCAAGATACTCCGGTTCCCAACTGGGAGGTATCATCTCGTTGAAGGGATCGGCACCGTAATAATGATCCGTACCGAACAATTCCGTCTGCTTTTCGAGATAAAGTTTCTGTACACGCTTGAAAAGAGGGTCATTGGGATCAAGGAAATATGGGGACGGGAAATCGCACCATGACGCTATTTCGGTAATGGCAGCATCCGGATACAGTTCGGCGACACGTCCTGGAACATGTCCGCTGAATGCCGGAAGGACAGGACGCATTCCGAATTCACGCTCACGCCTGAGAATCCGCTTCTGCAGTTCCATCTGACCGTCTATCCAAGACTGCGGCAGGGGGCCCTGCCACCCGTCCATTTCGCCCATGCGATGCCATGGGAGATGGGCCGGACCGGAAAAATATGCCCGAATCTCATCGGCAGTCATCCCGAACTGCTGCCATACGTCAAGCCAGACATATTCCTGGCCTGTCAGAGCAAGGGGCATATTGATGCCATTGAGTGCCATCCAGTCTATCAACCATTCCCATTCCTCCCAGGTGCACCAGAGCAGTGCATAGCCGTATGTACAGTAATTCAGGAAAAAGCGGTCGCCTACCTTCGCAGTGCGTTCGACAGTTTCCGTCACCGGTGCGAGCTTATCCGGGATACTGAGTTCTCCCTTCATCCATGGACAGTCCACTCCAAGATAATTCTTCAGGTAATAATTGAGCCCGACTGCCATCGAGACAGGATTGTCTCCCGTAATCCGGACCTTGCGTCCGCTCTGCTCGAGAAGGAAAGTGTCATGGCGGGTGGTATCGGAAACGAACTCGATACCGGAGGCTTTCACGCCGAGGAGCCGTTCCGCCAGCGCATCGGCTGCAGCGGTGTCGGGATTCTTGGAGTCACGGCAGCCGACGCATAAAGCCGCCATGACCAGAAATGCGGTAAAATAAGCTTTCACTTTCATATTATTTTTATTTGTTGCGACTGGACCCGGATAACACTTGTCATCCTGTCGGAAAAACTGTCTGAGGCGGATTACAGGTACTGTTTCGGTGTCCAGACCGGGTCGTAGGTTCTGGACCAGTACTGCCGGGACTCGGAGTCATTCAGGATGGCTCCCGATGCTGGATCTATCTTGAGAGAACGGCCTAGTCTCTGGGCGATATTGCCATACTGGGTGTACTGTGTGCTCATACAGGCCTCGCACAGAGGGTCATTTACAGGTGTGCCGTTTTCTATGGCATCGAACCAATTCGCGAAATGCAGGGCGTCAAGTTCCTCCGACGGATTGAAACGGTCACCGTCCCTGAACGTCATACCGGACTCCACTTTCCTGATTATCTGATCTTTGTCATCGAAGATAACATATTCATTCTTTCCGTTCAGGAAGAGCGACATACCATTTTCACCATAGAGTGTCACCCCTGTGGATGCACCATCGATCCGTTTGGGATCACAACTTCTGCCCTCCCAGGTGAATGATGCCTTTTCTCCGAACTGGAACGACAGCACCTGTGTGTCGGGAGTCTCCCAGTCGTCATTCCGGAAATGATATCTCCCGCCGACGGATGCGACTTCGGAAGGGTATTCGTTCAGATTCATCATCCAGCGGACGAGATCCACGAAGTGGGTGCCGTTATTGAGGGCTTCGCCCGTTCCCCAGTGCCATCTCCAATGCCAGTTATAATGGACTATATTGTCCTTGTAAAGGGGTCCGCGCGGTGCCGGGCCCTGCCAGAAATCCCAATTGAGCCGCGAAGGGACCGGAACGGGCCTGCCCACACCGATGGAGGTGCGGTTCGTGGCATACCAGGACGTGGCGTGACGGACCTCACCGATGACACCTTCCCGCAGTTCCTGTACTGCCTGACGGAGCACGGGATAGGACCTGCGCTGCATACCCACCTGCACGACCTTCCCATATTTTCTTTCAGCTTCGAGAAGCATGGCATTCTCTTCGGGGCAGTATGAAGCGGGTTTTTCAAGGTATACGTGCTTCCCGGCGTGAAGGGCCATAATCGCGGCGGTCGCGTGCCAGTGGTCCGGCATCGCTATCACTACCGCATCGATGTCATTCCGGTCAAGCATCTTCCGGTAATCCTGTTCCCCGTCGGGACGCGGTGCTCCTGACTCTTCGACCCAGCCGCGGCACTTCTCGAGTGCATCCAGGTCACAGTCACATATACATGCCACCTGACATCGGGGCATCTTAGAGAGTGTCCCCGCTATGGCCCGTCCCCGGCTGTTGACTCCCGCCACGCCTACACGGATTCTGTCGCCCGGAGGCACTGAAACGGTTTTCTTCCTGCCGGTTCCCGAAAGCGGTATTCCGGACAATGAAATGAATGCGGACACAGCTGCCGCGTCTTTTATGAATTCTCTTCTGGATATGCTCATGATGTACTATCTGTATTGTTCTATCAGTTTCGCGGCCTCTTTTTCAGCCTCCTTGTAAACAGTTTCGAGTCTGACTGACCTGCCGTCCAGACCGGCGCTCAGATTTGACGCCTCCATAAAGGTGAACATCTCTAAAATCTCCTCTTTCGACACGGGAGGTGTGTCAGTCTCGAAGAATTCCAGAATCTCGCGGAGAAGGACCATATATCCTTCATATCCTCCGGCCGGCATCACCCCGTTTTCGAGAAACACCTGTCCTCCGTAGAAGCCGTTTCCGGAGGTTATGGCTCTGAAGGTTCCGATGCGTCCGTCCTTCCATAATCCTGTTACTATGTCACCTTGGGGTGAATGGACGCGGCTTACACTTTCACAGCCCGTTCCCATCGCCGTATAAAGGATTTCCACTCCGTGGATTCCATAGAAGCCGAAATCCGGATGACTCGGCTCGGGATAATGGGGAGAGTAGCAGTCCGCCCCCCTGACGGGCCCGTAAATCCCGGCCCTGATATCTGCATTGACCTTGGAGAAACGAAGGGCGCTCGAAGAGAAGATTTTTATCCCGTAATGCTCCGCCCTCTCGTAGATGGCTATGCACTGGGCGAGCGTGGCGCCGAGAGGTTTGTCGATATAGCACTTCTTACCGGCCTTGAAAACTTTCTCGGCCTGTTCGAGATGGGGGTGTCCGTCATTGGTTTCGAGGAATACGACATCGACCTTTTCGAGGAGTTCTTCGATGGAATCCACGATTTCCACCCCATATTCCTTTACCTGTTCGACATACTGAGGGATACGTGTCGCGGCTGATTCTACCGTACGGGAGCCGTAGGGATATGCGGCGACCACTTCGTACTTTCTGACCAGCTCGTCATCGGAAGTGCCGTTGAGAAGTTTTGAGAACTCCGTGGAATGTGAAGTGTCCAGTCCGATGATTCCGATACGTGTGACTTCCTGAGCCGATGCTCCGAGGCAGAAAGCTGTCACTGCCCCAAAAAGTATGATTTTTCTCATAGCGATATTGAATGTAGTTTGAGAGGCTATTTTGAAATGATTGATGATTTTTTAATGATTTCTGAAACTGAACAGTCTGAAAATCAGAACAAGTTTCAAGATGCCGCACATCAGGACATCTATGCAAATCTACTGATCAATCACCTCTTTTCCAAATATTCGCCAAGTGTCTCCGAGTTGGCAAGACTGAAAAACAGCTCGAGTTCACCTGCGAAACCGCGGGTTTGACTGCGCGAACATCCACCTCAGAACTCTGCTGAAGACATTTCTCTGCACTTCAATAAGAGAACAGACAGATTGATATAAACTGGTCAGTCCTCCCCGCAGGCCCTCCGGAAACCTGACTGGCCGCTAAAGCGAAAGCCGTCCGCTGGC
>DCIQ01000164.1:0-15289 GCA_002317435.1 Bacteroidales bacterium UBA1722
GCCATGCTGATATTCCGCTGCTGCACCCCCACCCAGTCCTTCCAGTCCATAAACTGGAGCATCCTGGTAGTTTTCGCAGGGAGTATTGCCATAGGCAATGCCATAGAGAAGACAGGTCTGGCCCAGATGCTGGCGGATAAAATCCTCTCCGTATGCGGCACGAACCCCTATGTGGTCCTGGCCTCCATCTGCCTGGTGGGCACCTTCATAACCGAATTCATCTCCAACACCGCCGCCGGAGCCATGTTCTACCCCATAGCGATGTCCGCAGCCACATCCCTCGGAGTGAATCCCGTCACATTCTGTGTCGGCCTGATGATTTCGGTATCATCCAGTTTCGCCACCCCCATCGGTTCCCCCACCCACATGCTGGTATATATGCCCGGAGGATACAAATTCAGCGATTTCGCCCGCACCGGCATCCCGATGAACTTCATCATCCTGGCCGCCAATATCATAATCACACCTATCATATTTCCGTTCTAGCCTGCATTATTCATACTGTTCCGTTACGAAAGAGCTAAATGGCAGTGCATCATCGTGAGCCCAGCGATGACGATGAAGAATGTAGTGAACCCTACTTTCGAAGAGGAAGAGAGAGCACCACGCTGAGGTACTGCCAGTTAGCTCTTGGAGTAGGAATGAGTATGAATAATGCAGGCTAGCGAACAGAAAGTTCAGAGACGTGTTACATTCTCTCGAGAGTAATCGTACAGAATTCAAAAAATCTGGTGTTATTCTCCCCTTCGAACCTGAAAGTGATGGTATTGTCATATGGCGTAACCACCATCTCCCCGCAATATACCTTCTCGAGGAGTTTCTCCTGAGCGGATTCAGTCGAAGTCCACTCCTTCAGAATATGACTGCTCTGCCAGATGGAGAACATGGCTCCCGAAGGACTTTCATAATAATCCACATAAACCCGATACCTTCCTTCAGGTATTTCGGGCATATCGATTCTCACCAGACCGGTACCGGAAAAAGTGCATCTGATACCGAGATACCAGAAATTCACCAGGGCATCGGCTGTGATATGCAGCGTCTGGGGGATGAACTGGAACCGTTCGGGAATATAAACCCGTCTCAAATCTTCAGATGGCTCCATCTGCTGCCCCGGAGGTGTATCGGAATAGAAGAAAGCGACCGACGTATAGTCCACAGGCTCCGTGTTACCCACTTCGCCGTGCTCTATCCCGGTATAGAATTCCTCTCCGAAACTCAACTTGTCAGAAAGATAGAAACGATATCCTCCCGTGCGCGCCATAGGCACTGAGAAGCCGAGACATCCGTGTATCGGACGACAGTACAGCTTATCCCATCTGTCCAGCACTGCATACGATCCGCCGTTGAAATAATCTTCGGAGCCGGTGCCATGTATCCTCATTCCGCCGTCCACATAAGTGGAATCGTCCCCTTCGAAAAAGAGAGGCATCCCCGCATTAAGTCCCTGGGCACTCAAGACCGTCCCCACATAATGTCCTCTGCCACGATGGCGGAGGAAAGTATAATATTCTCCCTTCTGAGGCTGTTCACGCCGCCAACAGGTATATAATTTACCTTCGGAACGGCGGTCTCTGGCCATCGTATTATGTCTGACACGGGTGGTTATCTGCACCGGAAACTGTTTCATTCCCTCCCGTTTTTCATATTTGAGCGAGACCGCTGCACTATGGTCGAACGGAGCAGGCAGCATGGCATAATTGGTTCCGGAAGAATACCCCAGCAGAAGGCTGCGGGCTGCCGGACGGCCGAAGGCATATCCGAAGAAATCGGCAGCAGGAGCATCTACTGCATATTCTTTCTCCCCGTCCCATACGGCACGCAGGAGGATATCCTTTTCATATCCGGTAAATGCCTCCGGCGCATCTATCTCTATAGAACAGATTCTTCCGCCCTTATCCGTTTCGAAGAATACCTTCTCCTGCCCGGGAGAAAGAATGAATGTCTCCTCCTCCATCTCGCATGAAGCACTCTTTCCCGAATCCGGAATACGACATTCCGCTGTATTCCACACACGTCCCACCGATTCCAGTTCAGACTGCTCGTCAGCGGAAAGCGGCAGAGAAAAAGTCTTCACCTTCTTCCCTTCCAGACGTCTGTACTGCAGCTGATAAAACAGCATCTTCTCACCTGTGAACACCACCTTGCACCCGGAAGCGAAAGGTATGGGCATATAGCAGTAAAAGCCCCCTGCATCATTGGAACACAGCGGCGGGACGAACGGATACTTCCCTCCGAAAAGGTCATTACAACTGATGGTAAGACCCGGCCGGTCACTGTGGTCGAAATAGAATTCGAGAGAATCGTCCATCTGAAAAGGCGCCCATATTCTGTTTATCACTCCGGGACCCTCGATTTCGGCGAGCACCGATTTGCCGTTCTCCTTCCTGAGGTATGAATAAGTCCCGCTGAACCCGTCATCATTGCCCCACGTACGGTCATAGGAAGAGAATTGTTCCACCACCCCTTCCCGATAAGAAGGGAGCAGATCGATACGGTACATGTTACGCAGTTCATCAGCCAAGGTGAAATCCTGAGCCGCCAGACTGAAACACGATAGGGTCACAGCCGCTATAGAAAAAAACAATCTGTTCATTATCTATTTCTTTTTCTTCAACAATAATTCATCAGCATATATCCCGTCTATCCTCCCGAGCAGTTTATTCCTGTCATCGATGAGTTCACGAAGTTCCTTCAGACGCCCGGCATTCGGAGACTCGGGAATCCACAGTTTCAGATAACCTCCTTCGGAGTATTTCTCACGCAGGTGTTCCGCCGCACGCGACACGTGCTGCTCCCGCGTCAGATCCGGACAGTTTTTCAATCCGAACTGAATGGCCCTGCGGATAACCACATCGATGATTATCTGACGGTCAGCCTCCGCTATTATCTTCCCGCAGATGGTCCGCGGTTCATGGTCCAGGGAGGCACGATGGTCTTCCGCCGCCTGTGCGATGACCTCAATCTCCTGCTCACAGAACCACTTCCGGAGGTTCCGGTCCTCACGGACGATCCGCCCTGACACCAGATGATGGGTCTTCCTGTCCTCACACAGTCCGGTATCATGATACGCCGCAGCGACATACACGACCCGCGGATCAACATCATAATGGCGGCATAACTCCATCGCCTGCTCCATTACGGCACGGGCGTGGTCCCGCTGATGCCCCATATCAAAAGAATCATACCTCGGTACGATTTCGGACTCTATATATTCCACCAGATCCTGCGGAACAAGTGATGATGTCATAATCTGCGACAGTTATTTCACAAAAATAGCCAGAACTCCGGAGTATGAAAAAGAAAAGACTGACTTATCTTTGTAACAGTTTCTATTTTACATACTATATTCATCATGCCTGATTCTATTTTTACCTTCAGATCTGCGTTGACGGCATTGATCACCGCCGCCATATTCAGCTTATCCGCCGGCAGTCTTTCAGCACAAACGGTCATATATCCCGAATGGGCAGGAAACCAAAAGCTTCCGGCACCCTACATCATCAGTGAGAACGGGAATACAAATCTGGTTTTCACAAACATTAATCCTGCCTACGAGGACATAGATGTCAAAATACCGTACAGTGCACTGGGACTGGACTCCCTCTCATCCGAAGTTTTCTTTCTCCACCATAAAGGAAAGACGCTGCAGGGAATTCCGGAAGAAGAAGGCAGCATCTGGTTCAGAATTCCGGCCGACACCACATCCGGCAGCGGGACCGAATTCAAGTACAGACTGGTCGATGTCACCGACCTGCCGATGGACACCACCTATATGGATTACCCTGCGGACTGCACGATGAAAGTCCATCTCAGACACGACTATACCAAGACACTGGTCACCAAACTGTTCCTTTCCAACAACCTGTTTGACGGCCGTTACAAACATGCCGGCAACGGAAAACAGAGCATCTGCATCAATTTCGAACAGGCTCTCGAGCGCATAAAGGCTCTTGACTGTCTGACTCTCGGGATGCCGAAGATAACCTACCTCGTAGGCTGGCAGTACGACGGCCACGACAGCAAATATCCCGCATTCTTCGAAGGCAATGAAGCCCTTAAGCGCCCCTGTGACGCCAATGCACTGGAAAGCGTCAAATGGCTGATGCAGGAAGGCAGGAAATACAACACCACCGTCAGCCTGCATATAAATATGTTCGATTGCTACGAAGACAGCCCCTTGTTCGAGAAATACCTGAAAGGCGACATCCTCGCCAGAAACCGTGCCGGCTTCATACGCTATTCGGACTGGGGTTACAAGGTCGACTACGTCCAGGAATGGAACTCCGGCTTCGCCAGGGAACGCATCGACAGTCTGTGCGGCATCCTTCCGATACAGGAAGCAGGTTCCATCCACATCGATGCATTCCACACATCCATCCCCGTCCCCGTCGAAATGCCTGACGGCTCATTCAAAATCAAGTTCGACACGGTCCTGAGTCCCCATCACGGATGGACGCTTGCGGAAGAGACCGCCGCCCAGATCGAGATATTCAAATACTGGGACAGCAAGGGTGTGGATGTCACCACCGAAGGGCTGGATGCAGAGATAGACGGTGACACTGACCCGCATATCGGATACCGTCCGATGATATGGCATTATGCATCATCGCTCTACACCAGATATCCCGCATCGATGCTCACTGGAGGCGACAACGGAGATCCCGTAATGAAACGTGTGTTCGGCTCGAATGACGACCTCGAATCGCTGTTGAAGAGCGGCGACCCCGACTATAAGGAAGTCACCCGCCGCCTCTGCACCTCATCCTTCATCGCCAACTACCTGAACCGCCACGAAAGAAAGGTATTTATCCATAATCCTGCCTACGGCAAGGTGGAATATTCCGACGGCCTCGTGGCTGAAGCCACCAACGTACACTACACCGTCACGAAGAACGGCATAACCCTCGTCGAAGATGACGACATTCTCATCCCCGCCCTGTGGGTCGGAGACAACGCCCTCGTGGCCTACAGCTCCGACGGTTACAGAAACAGAACCTGGTATCTGCTCCCCGAATTCCAGTCAAAAGGGAAAGCGACCGTCTATGCAGTCGACGAGAACGGAAGGCATCTGCTCAAGAGCGTATCATACTCAAACGGAAGAATCCGTCTTTCAGTCAATCCAAAACAAATGCTGCTGATTCTCCTGAATCAGTAGCATACGCGAAAGACTCCCTTACTTCCCCCAGCCCCCGGCCTTCTCCATAAGCGCCGCGATGCGGTCGTTGCACAGACAGCCGATGCTGCCGATATGGGTATGTCCCAGGTCCGAGGCCTTCAGGGAGGCCACGTCCCCGCGTGAGTAGGAGAAGCGTCCTTCATTCACCTCTATACCCACTTCCTTATACGCCTCGCGGAAAGGCTTCCCGGCCAGAGTGCGGAGATTCACCTCCTCCACGGTGAAGAGATATTTATACAGATCGGATGAGAGTATCGAGTCATTCACCTCGATATACCCCAGCATATAATCAGTCATCTGCAGGCACGAATGCATAAGTTCCAGAACAGGGAAAAGGATGTCCTTCAGAAGCTGGTATTCACGGTGATACCCGTGGGGCATATTGCTGCAGAGCAGCGAAATTTCATTCTCACAGGAGAGGATGCGGTTACACTTCCCGCGGACCATCTCCCACACGTCGGGATTCTTCTTGTGCGGCATTATGCTGGAACCGGTGGTCAGATTGTCCGGGAAACGGATGAACCCGTAGTTGGGGCACATATACATACAGCAGTCGGAGGCGAACTTGTTCAGGGTGAGAGCCACGCTGCCCAGGGCGGAGGCCACGCACTTCTCCGACTTGCCGCGGCTCATCTGGGCCGCGACGCTGTTGTAGTCCGGAGAGTCGAACCCCAGCAGAGAGGTGGTCATCTCACGGTCCAGAGGGAAGGAATTGCCGTATCCGGCAGCGGATCCCAGAGGATTCCTGTTTATGACCCTGTAGGCCCCCCCGAGCATATACATATCATCCACCAGCGCTTCGGCATAAGCTCCGAACCACATCCCGAAGGATGAGGGCATCGCGATCTGGGCGTGGGTATAACCCGGAAGAAGCACTTCCTTATGTTTCTCGCTCAGACCCTGCAGAGTGGAGAAAAGCGACATCACCTCCGAACGGACCTTCAGAAGTTCATCCCGCAGGAAGAGCTTGATATCCACCAGCACCTGGTCATTTCTGGAGCGCCCGGAATGTATCTTCTTCCCCATATCCCCGAGCGAGCGGGTCAGGAGCAGTTCCACCTGCGAATGGATATCCTCCACGTCATCCTCCAATACGAATGACCCGTCCTCTATGGATGCCGCTATCCTGTCCAGTCCCGCCGTCAGGGCCATCAATTCATCTGACGTGAGCAGCCCGATGCTCTCCAGCATCTTTATATGAGCTTTGGAACCGATGACATCGTACCGTGCCAGTTCACGATCCAGCACGCGGTCATTACCTACAGTGAAAGCATCCACTTTATCAGTGGCAGAAGTTCCTTTATTCCAGAGTGTTGCCATAAAAATTAGTTATAAATGCGATATATTTCCCTATCGCGTCCGTGATTTCAGAAGTAAAGATAAATTCATCCGCCTTATGCGACCTGGCCGAATCCCCCGGCCCCATCTTGACGGCATCGCACCCCGTCTGCATCCAGTCGGAAGTAGTGGGTGAGGAGAAGGTCTCCAGACCGATGGCCTCTATGGTGCGCAGCAGCGGCGATCCCCCGTAAGTGGCGGAAGAGCGGTTCGTAAGCCTGCGGGGAGTCAGGGTGCTCCGGCAGATGGCCTGCAGGGAGTGCCAGATCTCCTCGTTGGTATATTTCTCCGTGGGACGGACGTCCACCACGAAACGGCAGGTATCGGGTATTATGTTGTGCGCCTTCCCTGCCTCTATCTGCGTGACGTTCAGCCGCACGTCCCCCATCAGGTCCGAATGTCTTTCAAATTTATAATTGCGCAGCAGCGCAATATCATCTGCCGCGATGTAGAGTGCATTGATTCCTTCGCCCCGGGCCGCGTGTCCGCACACGCCGTGCGCCTCTCCGTCGAGAACCAGCAGCCCCCTCTCGCTGGTGGCAGCCCTCATCCCGGTAGGCTCCCCTATGATGACCCAGTCCGGCATGGGAAACCCGGCCCCGCTGCGGAAGAATCCGTCGGGCGCATAGAGCCAGATGGAGCCGTCGGCCCCGGAGCGTTCCTCCTCGCAGGTAATCACCAGCATCAGATTGACGGGCATCTCCTCACGGTAGAAATGGGAGAAAGCAGCTATCATCGAAACCACGCTTCCCCCGTCATCATTCGAGCCGAGTCCCCACACCACTTCCGGATCATCGGAAGGATCATAAGGGTCCCGCGTATACCCCTCCGACGGCGGTACGGTATCGATATGGGCATCCAGCGCCAGAGTCTTCTTCCCGGGATCAAAAGAGGCGTTCAGGGCGAGAATATCATTCCGCACCCGCGTATGCGCTATTCCCTCTTCCGTAAGGAACGAGCATATCAGGTCCGCCACCTTCCCCTCTTCGAAAGAAGGCGAAGGGAGCCTGACCATCTCCCTGAGCAGTTCTATATATTCTCCGTAACTCATAGCGTCAGCCTGGTTCCGCATTCCGACAGCAGGTCGCCGGAGTGCTTTATGGTCACCCCCGACGCACCTCCCCGGAGTGCTCCGAAGGAGTTGTCCAGCTTGGGTATCATGCCTTTGGCAATCCGTCCTTCAGCTTTCAACTCGGAATACCGGTCCGGAGTGATGACAGGTATCACACTCTCTTCGTCCTCCACGTCGTACAGCACACCCCTCTTCTCGAAGCAGTAAACCAGCTCGCCGCCCAACGCCACAGCCACCGACGACGCGATAGTATCGGCATTGGTGTTCAGGAGGTTCCCCCGCCCGTCGTGGTTTATGGCATTCAGGACAGGAGTGATTCCGGCAGAGAGCAGCATCTTGAGGAACGGCACGTTCACAGAGTCCGGGGCGACGTCCCCGACGAATCCGTAGTCCACCACCGTGACACCGTCCGAAAGAGTCTTCGGCGCACGCTTCACGGCAGTTATGACGGATGCGTCACATCCCGAAAGTCCGACGGCATTACAGCCACAGGACTGCAGCAGGGCCGTGATATGCTTGCTGCACCACCCGGCATAGACCATCGAGACCACCTGCAGCGTATCGGAATCCGTGACCCGGCGCCCCTCCACCATCTTGGGAGTCTGACCCAGCGCCTCCTGAATCCTGGAGGCCATCACTCCCCCGCCGTGCACCAGCACCTTCTCCCCTTCCATAGAAGCGAAATCCCGGCAGAACTTCACCAGAAGTTCCTCGTCGTCCACTACATTGCCGCCTATTTTAACTACACGGATCATAGCGACTTGAGTATCTCTTTCAGGACAGTCTGCGCCGACACCACCCTGTTGGCGGCCTCGGGAATCACGAGCGACCGCGGACTTTCTATCACATCGTCGCTTACGATCATATTCCTGCGGACAGGAAGGCAATGCATGAAGAAAGCATCATTGGTAAGTGCCATTTTCTCCGTGGTGACGGTCCAGCTGCGGTCCCTGTTCAGGACCTCTCCGTAATGGGCATCATCCGCCACGGACCAGTTCTTCGCATATACGAAATCGGCTCCGCGGAGCGCCTCGTCCTGATCGTGGGTCACCTTGGCATCCCCCACGAATTCCGGTGCGAGGTCATACCCCTCGGGATTTGCGATCACGAATTCATAATCCGTCATATTCAGCCCTTCGGCGAATGAGTTGGGTACTGCCTGCGGCAATGCTTTAGGATGGGGTGCCCAGGTCATGACCACCTTCGGTCTGGCCTTGGTCTTGTATTCCTCGATGGTGATCATATCGGCGAAGGTCTGCAGCGGATGGCGGGTGGCCGCCTCCATACTGAATACAGGCTTCCCCGAGTATTTGATGAACTGATTAAGTATAACCTCGTTATAATCGTCCGCCTTATTCTCGAACCTGGCGAAGGAACGGACACCTATGATATCGCAATAGGAGCCCATCACGGGGATGGCTTCCAGCAGATGCTCGCTCTTGTCCCCGTCCATTATCACTCCCCTTTCGGTCTCAAGTTTCCACGCTCCCTGGTTCACGTCGAGAACTATTACGTTCATTCCGAGATTCAGTCCGGCCTTCTGCGTGCTCAGACGGGTGCGGAGGCTGTTGTTGAAGAACACCAGGAGCAGTGTCCTGTTCTTCCCCAGAGCCTGGTCGGCAAACGGGTTTTCTTTTACGTATCTGGCGGCCGCGAACGCATCCTTCAGGTCGCCCAACTGTGTAACGGATGTAAAGTGTCTCATTATCGTGTCAATTCTTTCCAAGCGTTTATGAATTTGTCGGCTGTCTTCTCAGAGACGGTGAGCGATGGAAGAAGCCTGATTACCTTCGCCCCGGCCGCTCCGGTGAATATATGCTTTTCGAAGAGAAGACGGTCCCGAAGCCCCACATATTCGTCCTTCAGTTCCATTCCTATCATCAGTCCTTTCCCGCGATATTCCTTCAGGGCTTTGTCAATTCCCTCAGGTCCATTGAAAGCCTTCCGGAAATATTCTCCCATCCGTGCGGCATTCTCCACGAGGTGTTCGTCCTCTATCACGTCGATGACTGCGATGGCAGCGGCACAGGCGAGATGGTTCCCGCCGAAAGTGGTCCCCAGCATTCCGTATTCAGCCTTGATGGCGGGAGATATCAGCACTCCTCCTATCGGGAGTCCGTTGGCCATTCCCTTGGCGGAGGTGATGATATCGGCCCGGATGCCGGAATGCTGATGGGCATAGAACTTGCCGGTACGGCCATATCCTGACTGTATCTCATCGAGTATCAGGAGAGTTCCGTACTTGTCGCAGAGGGTCCGGAGTGTATGGAAGAACTCATCGGTCGGCTCATATATCCCTGCCACTCCCTGAATACCCTCGATTATCACTGCCGCATATTCGCGGGTGGCAAGTTCGCGCTCCACGGCCGCGGCATCGTTCAGGGGGACGAAAGTTATATGGTCCGTAGCATTGAAAGGAGCACGGATCTTAGGGTTGTCGGTGGCGCTCACCGCTCCGCTGGTGCGGCCGTGGAATGCCTTGCCGAAGGCGATGACCTTCGCCCTGCATGTAGCGAACGAGGCCAGCTTCAGTGCATTTTCGTTCGCTTCGGCCCCGCTGTTGCACAGGAAGAGGTTATAGTCATCATACCCGCTGACCTTTCCCAGACGACGGGCAAGTTCCTTCTGCAGGCCGTTCTGTACTGCATTCGAATAAAATCCCAGTCTGGATATCTGGTCATTGATGGCTTTGACATAATGAGGATGCGAATGACCGATGCTTATCACTGCGTGGCCTCCATACAAGTCGGTGTATTCGACTCCGTCCTTATCCCACAGAGTGGTGTCCAGACCCTTGACGGGCTCTATGTCCCAGAGTTTATATGTTTTGAAAAGTTCCATAATCTTCTGTTACACCGGAGATAAACCGTTTCTCCGGACCAGGCCCTCCCACGGCTTCGCCGTGGGCCCCTCCCTCTAGAGCCGAGGGCGGCTAGTCCTGCGAAACGGTTTATTCTCCGGTGTTCTCATTCTCAATTATTAATTTCTTTTTTTTGGGAGTCATATAACTGCAGGTCCTCCGGACCTGCAGTTATATGACTTACTCTTTATCTCCTTCTATTTTTTCATTCCATTTGTCAGAATGCCGAGGCTTTTAGTTTCAGGCCGGCTGTTTCGGGGAGGCCGAAGATCAGGTTCATGTTCTGGACGGCCTGTCCGGAAGCACCTTTCAGGAGGTTGTCTATCACTGAACTTATCACCAGGGTGTCTCCGTGTTTCTCAAGGGAGATGATGCACTTGTTAGTGTTCACCACCTGTTTCAGGTCCACCGGAGTATCGCTTACGAAAGTGAAGGCCGCCTCTTTATAATAATTCTTATACAGGTTCACGGCTTCCTCACCTGTCAGCGGACACTCGGTATGAACGCTCGCGAAGATACCTCTGGCGAAGTCGCCGCGCATCGGGACGAATTTCAGTTCGCCGGTGTACTCCTTCTGGAGGTTACGGACGTTCCGGCCGATTTCTGTCAGGTGCTGGTGTTCGAAGACCTTATAGGCGGAGAGATTGTTGTTCCTCCAGCTGAAATGGGTGGTCGCACCTGGTTTCACGCCTGCACCGGTAGAGCCGGTTATGGCGGTGATGTTTACATCGTCCTTCAAAAGTCCTGCTGCGGCCAGCGGGAGTATGGCCAACTGGATGGCGGTGGCGAAACAGCCGGGGTTTGCTATTCTATCTGCTGTCAGTATCTTCTCACGCTGCATTTCAGGGAGGCCATATACATATCCTTCGGACTCATCCCTGAAATCCTGAGCGAGATCGACTACTTTCAATCCTTCAGGACGGGGATTCTGTTCCCAGAAGATACGGCTCTTACCGTGGGCGGAACACAGGAACAGGACATCTGTCGCATTCAGGTCGAAAGTGTCGGTGAACCTGATGTCGGTATCGCCGAAGAGACCTTCGTGGACACTGTACAGACAGTTACCTGCATTGCTTTCGGAATGGACGAAACCGATGGTCACGTCCGGATGGTTCACCAGTATCCGGAGCAGTTCGCCGGCTGTATAACCGGCACCGCCTATGATACCGACACGGATGGGACGATTAACTGACTTCACCGTTCCCGGAACATCGGTACTCATTCCACCCCCCTGCACCCCCGATGGGGACAACGGCCCTGCGGGTCGGTCTCCTGACGGCGACTTGAGGCGATTGTCAGATATTGCTGTCGTTTCAGTCATTCGGCAGTTCGTCCTTATGTGAGAGATAATAGGCACGGAGAGCGGTGGAAGTTACCTTTATGAAGCCTTTGGCATCCTCAGAGGTCCAGCCTTTGGCACCCTCGCCGTATTCGCCGAGTTTGTTCTTCACCAGATCATCCGGAGAATCCACACCTACCGTGGAGAATCCCTGGGGGCGGAGTTCGAGGGTAACTGTACCGTTCACATTTCTCTGGCTGCTTTCGAGCATCGCCTCGATGTCGCGCATCACAGGCTCCAGATACTGGCTTTCGTGAAGGAACATACCGTACCAGTTACCCACCTGGTCCTTCCAGTACTGCTGCCATTTGGACAGTGTGAATTTTTCAAGGAACTTATGGGCGGCGATTATAAGCATAGGAGCTGCCGCCTCGAAGCCGACACGGCCCTTGATACCGATTATGGTGTCTCCTACGTGCATGTCGCGGCCGATGCCGTATGCGGCACCTATCTTCTCAACTGCCTGAATGGCTTCCACTTTATCTTCATATTCCTTTCCATTCACGGAGCAAATTTCACCCTTACGGAAACCGATGCTCAGGAGTTCGGAGCCTGTCTTCTCCACCTGTTTCAGATATGCGGTCTCGGGCAGTCCCTGCTTCGAATCCAGAATCTCGCCGCCGCAGATGGAAGTGCCCCAGATACCGACATTATACGAATATTTCAATTTGGTGAAGTCCGCGTTGAATCCGTGGGCGTTCAGATAATCCACTTCTTCCTTCCGGCTGAGGTTATAGTCACGGGTGAGGGTGATGATCTCCATTTCGGGACACATCACCAGGAAGGTCATATCGAAACGCACCTGGTCGTTCCCGGCGCCTGTGGAACCGTGGGCGATGGCATCCGCACCTATCTGTTTCGCATAGCGGGCGATGGCCATACCCTGGAAGATTCTCTCCGAGGAGACCGATATCGGATAGGTTCCGTTCCTGAGGACATTTCCGAAGACCATATATTTAAGGCTCTTCTCATAATACTCCCCGGTCACGTCTATGGTGACATACTTGTATGCACCCAGCTTGTAGGCATTCTCCTCGTTGGTCTTCAGCTGTTCAGCCGAGAATCCGCCCGTATCGGCACAGGCTGCATAGACTTCATAACCCTTTTCCTTCGCCAGATACATTACCGTATAGGAGGTATCCAGACCGCCGCTGAAAGCGACCACTACTTTTTTCTTCTTTTCCATATCTCTTGTCTTTATTATCATTTGTTCGGGATGCCTCTGCGGAACAGGACTGCCGCTGATGCGGTACCGATCCGTCCGGCTCCCATATTGCCGAAGGCTCGATTCTGTCAGGCCTCGTCGGGATGGTGGATTTCGAGATGCTCCCGCGGATCGTAGAGGAGCCCGGTGCAGATGCACATCTTGTAGTCGTGGCTCTCCAGAATGTCGAAATGGCGGCAGCCCTGGCACCCTTTCCAGAACTCCGGGTCATCCGTCAATTCCGTATAGGGAACCGGCCGGAAACCGAATTCGTAGTTCATCTTCATCACCGCCGCGCCGGTGGTGATGGAGAATATCTTGGCATCAGGGAAGAGACGGCGGGACAGGATGAATGTCTCTTTCTTTATCATCTTCGCCACGCCCATGCCTCTGAATTTATGGGCCACGATAAGTCCTGAATTGGCCACGAAACTCTTTCCTCCCCAGGACTCTATATAACTGAATCCGGCGAACTCACCTTCATCCGTCAGGGCGATCACGGCCTTCCCGGCGGATATTTTCTCACACAGGTATTCCGGTGTACGCTTGGCGATACCTGTCTTGCGCTCCAGTGACGACCTGTAAATCTCGTCACATATCTCCTGCGCATATTTCTCGTGGCACTTCTGGGCCACCATTACTTTTATTTCCAATGTAGTTATGATAATGATTGATTATTTACAATAGAGTATCTAATAGTAAGACAAACCTGGATTGTCAATTACAATTAACTGATAGAAATTCTGAATGTTATCGTGTGGGAACTACGAGAATTTCCGAATCTTGGGAGGTATGATCACCTCCTATTATCGGACACGGATAGCTGATATGGCTCCTGTTCTTTTCATATTGGCAGCAAAAGTACTATTTTTTTCCGGATTGTCATATTCCGACGTATGAAAATTCCTATGATATCAGAACTGCCGCGAAACTACTGCCAGTTCTCCGCCGGGTATGGTATTTGCGGGAATGTGGGTATGATCAGTTTAATATTCATGTCGCTGGTTATGCTTTTCTCATCAGCGGCACATCCTGCGCAGGCGGACGAAAAAATACTTTTGAAAGGTAAGGTTCTGGATTCCAAATCGAAACCCATCCCCTATGTCAGCATCTGCTTCAAGAATCATCCTGAGACCGGCAGTGTCTCCGATGAGAATGGTCTCTTCCGGATAGAAACAGAAAGAGAATTCCAGTCAGACACTCTGCTGCTCTCTATGCTCGGATACGAGACTCTCTCTGTCCCCGCAGGAGATCTCCATCATCGGGGAGTCACCACCATCAGGATGAAGGAGTATTATTACACCATAGACGAGGCTGTCATAAAGTCTTCGAAGAATGCCAGAAAGCAGAAGAAGATTCAGATCAGCACATATCTCCAACGGGTATACGACCGTCTGATATCTGTGGATGAACCCAGAGACGGGGAGAAGTTCAGCATCGCTTCTGACATCGTGGTTCTTCGCGACAGCGCCTTGATCACCGCCGACCATCTGACGGGGAAGTTATGGAAGCTTAATGAAGCGAAAACCGACGGGAGAGACTCTGTCGCCGTGGAGATCGGCACATATTCGAACTATCTGGATTCTTCTGTCAGGGCCGGAATCGACGGATTCGACATGTCCCTCCTAAAAAAGAGAGAGAAGAAAGCTCTGGAGAAAAATCCCGTCAAAGAATGGGACAAGTCCCTACCCCACAAAGGCGTGTGGATCGTCAATGATGTACGCACGGTTATGGAGCAGACATATGAAGATACATGGCATTGGGTGATAACCGATCCGGGTGAAGGGACCGCCATACTCACGTATTACAGAAAGAAAGGATTCGTCGGCATCATCACTGCAGTCATGAAGACGGCCCTCACCGTAGATACCGGCACCTATGCGGTAAAATCCATGGTCAGCGATATCACGGTGAATCTGAATCTTCCGTTCGGATATAAACTTTCCCCGGCTGAACTTGAAATTCTCAATATGGTCAATTTCACCGAAGACGATGTGGACAAATTCAAAATCAAAAAGGCATATGTCCACCTCACCGGCATCTCTCATAACCGGGCTTCGGGAGACAGGATGCTTCCCTCAGAGAAAAGCATGAAGAATTCCGTAAAGATCTCTGACAGGAAGGATAATGACATCAGTCTGGAAAATATCTGTACCATGCGGGTAATCCGCTGACAGATGCAGCATTTTCTTACTCTTCACGCACCAAGAAAAACGAGGATGACCCTTTGATCACCCTCGTTCCGTCAGTTTACCACCGGACCCTATTTCTTCTTAGGAAAGATTAAAAAATAAGTT
>DCIQ01000164.1:15369-17947 GCA_002317435.1 Bacteroidales bacterium UBA1722
CTGATGAAAAATTGAATATATACCGAAAAGACACATGAAGATTACCAAGTTATTTTTTTATCTTGACTTATATCCGCATTTGGGACATACACCGTTTTCGTCGAGTGCGATGCCGCAGAGGGGGCAGCGGTCGATGGTGCCCTTCACCTCGTATTCCTGAGAGGCGGCATTCACACCGCTGGTGAATGTGATCTTGGCGATGTTCAGCTTGTCCTTCAGCAGGTCATAGACTATTTTGATCATTCCTTCGACTGTCATAGTCTCTTTGGTCACCACCAGACGGCAGTCAGGATAGGCGGTAGCCCACTCTGTGTGAAATGCGGCCCCTTTCATACGGTTCTGGGGATGTCCGTTACGGATTCCCTGCTTTTCATAGACGTCCAGAATGGCAGGAAGCAGCGGGTCATCTTCCCTGAGGATAAGCGCGTGGTCGAAATTCTTGAGCACGTCCCAAGCCACTTTCTGAATCTCATTGCAGGGATATACCATATTGACCCCGGGGTTTACGCTGACGCTGTCCTCCACTTCTATGGTCAGGACGCCGGTGTGGCCGTGCAGATACTGGGCTTCACCCATAAAGCGGTAAAATCTGTGTGCATACTGCAGATCGAATGTCGTGATACTTCTCATTTTAAATTCCTCCTGTTTTTTAATGATAACTCGGTTGACTGAAAATTTTTCACAAAAATATTCGTCGCATTCATATCTATCAAATAGATTATTTCTATATTTATATCGAATTTTTAGAACGCAATGACACTGCAGCAGATGGAATATACGGTGGCGGTGGATACGTACCGCCACTTCGTCAGGGCAGCGGAATCCTGCGGGGTTTCGCAGTCGACATTGAGTATGATGATAAAGAAACTGGAGGACGAACTTGATACGGTAATCTTCGACAGGGATTCCCATCCTGTAAGGCCTACCGCGGCCGGAGAGAAGATAATCTCCCAGATAAAGGTAATCCTCTTCAATACGGAACAGCTCCGCGAGATATCATTTTCAGAAAAGAACGTATCCTGCGGAGATGTGCATCTGGCGATGATTCCCACAGTAGCGTCAGATATAGTACCGATGCTTTTCAAAGAGATGCAGAAAGAGAGTCCGGAGATTCATCTGCACGCCTATGAACTGCAGACCTGCGATATTCTGGAAAAGCTCCGGAAAGCGGAAATAGACATAGCCATAATGGCCACCCCCGTAAACTACAACGGCACATACGAAATACCCCTCTATTATGAAAAGTTCACGGCGTATATATCCCCTGCGGATCCGATGTACCGGATGAAAGTGATTCCGTCGGATAAAATCCCCTGTGAGCGGCTGTGGACCCTCAAGTCGGGGCACTGCATGAGAGACCAGATCTTCCATCTGTGCGGAGATTCCTCCCAATACACTGCCAGATATGAAGCCGGGAATATAGATACTCTGGTGAGAATCGTGGATACCAACGGGGGGATCACCATCATCCCGGAACTGCATGTAAGATATCTCACGGAGAGTCAGAAAGCGAATATCCGGGAGATTACGGACCCGGAAGCGGTGAGGGAGATTTCGATGGTCATCAGGAAGGATTTCGTCAGGGAACGTATCCTGAACGAAGTGGCCGCGGCGGTGAAGAAAGTGATTCCGGAACAGATGATAGACCCCAGACTGAAAAAATTCGCCATAAAACTCTGATTTTCCGGAGTATCCGGTGTATTCCCCGTGGACGTCCATCCGGAATTCACCAAGACGAAAACATTGGTTCAAAAAAGCGACAGTATATCTTCGAATATGAAACAAATATTATTTTTCGCCGTATTGATGACGGCTGTGGCTCCTGCCGCCGAGGCAGGCGGTTATCTGCAGAACCGTGCTCCACTTATCGAAACAAGTTATCTCGAACTGCCGATCGGCGCCATCAGGGCGGACGGTTGGCTGAAACTTCAGCTTGAGGCCCAGCGCAGCGGACTGACCGGCGATCTGGACGAAATCTATCCCAATGTGGTGGGTTCCAGAAATGCCTGGCTGGGCGGTGACGGTGATGCATGGGAAAGAGGCCCCTACTGGATCGACGGCCTTCTTCCTCTGGCCTATCTTCTGGATGATGATGCACTGAAGGCGAAGGCTCAGGTCTGGGTCGAGGCCATTCTCAACTCACAGACTGAGGAGGGCTATTTCGGCCCCTCCATCGACCGCGATTACGAACCGGGCCTCCAGAGGAACAATTCACACGACTGGTGGCCCAAGATGGTGGCCCTGAAAATCCTGAAGCAGTATTACATGGCCACTTCGGACGGCAGGGTGATTCCTTTTCTCGACAAGTATTTCAGATATCAGCTGAAGCATCTGCCCGAGACCCCGCTCGGACACTGGACGTTCTGGGGGGAGCAGCGCGGAGGCGACAATCTGGAGATAGTGTACTGGCTCTATAACCTGACCGGAGAAGAATATCTCCTCGAACTCGGCGAACTGATTCACAGCCAGTGCACGCCATGGACCGCCATTTTCACTGACGGGAACATGCTGTACACCCAGAATTCGATGCACTGTGTAAATCTCGGGCAGGGCTTCAAGGAACCGGTGGTATATTATC
>DCIQ01000187.1:0-4859 GCA_002317435.1 Bacteroidales bacterium UBA1722
TCTTTCGTAACGGAACAGTATGAATCCAACAGTTACGACAATATGACAGAAGGATATTCGACCTGAGCAAGGATATCGTCTATAAGCTGAACAAATTGGATATGACTCTCCAGCGTTGTAATATCCGCATCAGCAACTATGTCTCAACGACCGACAGTAAGAGCTACAAAGATGTGGTCAAGATGATAGTCGAAGGACGCACCAAGCCTGAAGAACTTCTCTCCTGCATACATAACCGTATCGTAAACAAGCATGGAAAAGAAACCATCTTGGCGGCATTGACCGGAGTCATTACAGATGTGGACATCGACATTATGAGGCAGTTTCGTGAAGAAGTGGAACTCGCTCAGAAACATAAAGATGAATGCCTGTCCAAAATGACCGAACTATGCCAGAAATGGTTTCCCGAAGAATATGCCAACCTTCAGACCATACCGGGTGTCAAGGCTCGTTCCGCCACAGCGATAATTGCGGAGTTGGGCACCGATATGTCATCATTCCAAGATGCCGCCCACCTTGTCTCCTGGTGTGGTGAAGCCGCGCAACGAGGAAAGCGCCGGAAAGATGCTCGCCGCCATTTGGTTCATACTGCGCTATAAGACGCAGTATAAGGACTATACATCCGATATTGCCCCTGCCGCATAAAACGGCCGGCTCAATATATACCGCATATTGTAAGGCCAATACATTTGTGGTGGTTCGACCCCGTTTTACAAACTGACTAACGCTTTATGCGGCTTAGGACGCCCGTTTGAGATCTTCAACTCGAAGAGGAAATTGCTTTATTGTTCTCATTAACCCACAGAGCATCAACACTGTGGAGGGGAAGCTTTATGCCCACAGCACGCGATGACCGCTTTGTATGGCTTGGAGAGAGGGCTTTAGGAGATTTATAGAGGAAATGTAGTGATTTTTCCTGAAAATACCGATAGAAATGGTGATGTAATACGCGCCACTCCAGCGGGCCGCTGGCGCAGCCGGCTTCCATAGTTTACCCCCCTGGCTCCGTTGCTAGGGGGGGTGATGGGTTCGGTCATCCTTTTTTTTGTGGGAGCTGAGGGAATTTCCTATTGTTTCTTCAGTTCTATCAGAGGCAGATTACCACCTCCGCCATAGTATTCGGGAAGTTTTCCGTCCCACTTGGATATGGCATCCTGACGGACCAGAAGCTCGTTCAGGGAAGCAGCCACTGTCCTGTTGTAATATGCTTCGCCGTCAGCCTTTATTTTCAGCGCTCTGGCTTCACCTTCAGCCTTGGCTATCTCGATTTTCGCATTGGCTTCGGCCTGTTTGATCAGATTTTCTGCCTTGAGGGACTCCTGAATGGCCTGGTTCTTGGCCTCAATGGCTGCGGAAAGGGATTCCGGAGGTGTGATCTGTGATGTGAATTCAGTTACGATAAAGCCTTCCTTGTTCAGGGATTCATCCAGCATGGCCCTCACTTCCGCCTCGAACTTGGCTCTGGATGCCATCAGTTCATCTGAAGTGTATCCGTTGGCGGTGATTCTGTATGCATCATAGATACAGGTGCGCATATACCCGGCCTGGATATCGTCCAGGGAACGGCGGTATTTCGAGAAGATCTCAGTAGCCATATCCCTGTTGACCTGATAGGCCAGCACGGGATCCATACTGAATACTGCCGCATCTTTCGTAGTCACGCTGAAAGGTTTGTAGTCAACTCTCTGTATGAATACCGGGTATTTATATACCGATGTGGTGATAGGATTATAGAATACGAATCCGGTCACCGAAGAAGCGACGAGCTGCCCCTGATCCGAAAGCGAGAACTTCTTGAATTTAATACCCACTTCCGAATTGTCAACTACCGTACAACACGATATGGAGAAAATGATAAGAATAAGAAAACCGGCTGCGATTCTGAAGATTATAATGGCATTTCTGGACATAGTGAAGAATATTTATGAATTTGAAACTTTATTTCATAAGCGAAATTATAACATTTTCATCTAATTTCCAAGCCGAACCCACCCGTCCGCGAAATCCGCGAAAACGTGGACACTGCAGAAGTGTCGCATATCGGTTTTGGTCATCCTTTTTTTGTGGGAACTGAGGGGATCACATACCCTATAAAAGTTAGAGGAGCACATCCGTGGGATGTGCGACAGCAGTCCCCCTTCTATATAGGGGGATGTAGGGGATAGATAAGATGACAAACAAGCCAGGAGGACCGGCAGACGGTGCCCCCATGATTTTTCAGTGTTTCGTTCATGAATCATTAATGGAAAAATCACAGAAGTATTGTTAGTAGAAATCCACGTTCCAACTGACTAAGAAATAGGTGGTATTCTTAAACCGTTCCTTAACTTTATAGTCCAGTCTGCAACCTATTAATTTCATCTCCAATTCTTCGAACACTGTGGGAGGTATGGATAACAATTTCACGTTATCATCGTACCTCAATGTGAACGTTACCTCTTTGACGATGGAAGAGGAGGGATCAATGGCCATTTTAATCCATATTCCGTGGTAACAATCCTCGTATTCCGGAATCAAGACAGGGGCAATATATCGTCTGATTTCCACTTTTGGAAAATATTGTTGGTATGGTCCTGCACCATAACCAAAGTAACGTTGTTCGACGGTGTCGTACGGTTCACTCCTGAGGAGTGTGTTGTTGACATTCTGTAATTTAATCCAATTGAGTGATTCAAATAGTGATATTTCATAGGTTAAAGAATCAGCCTTTACAGCCGCATTCCCCCTATAATAGTCCTGGGCAATGGCGGGCCTGTTGATACAGAGCAATGTGAAAACCGATAGGGTAATAATCCGTTTCATCTGGCCAATAGATTTTTGATGTGTTTCAATCGTTCATAATGGTTCCTTCCTGAAGTGAAGTTGCAATCCTTATAGGAAGGCGTCATACCACGTAGTGCCGATACGGCAGAATCATATGTCTGGTCTGAAGGATTTTGATAATAGTTATTGAAGATATTTTGGTCTTCCTCTTTAAATTTGGACTCAATCTGATATTCCTTGTCCAATATTGAAAGTAACACCTTGGCTTCCAATTCCTTGTCCCCTGATGTCCAATATGTTCCTTCTTCACAGTATTGTATGAAATGAAGGAACTCTTCATATGCTGCTGCGATAGAATTCACGCCATTATTACAAGATGCATCAGACCTTTCTAACCTGATGATGTATGTCTTGTCTTTTTGAGGATCGAGCAGGCCTGAAACAAGTTCATTTTTATATCGTACCTCATCTTGTATCATTATTATTTTAAGTCGGTTTTGATGTTCTGTCATCCAACTGAGGAGATTTCGGACTAAAGGTATATTATTGGAATGGTTGTTCAACTCCTGCAGAAATTGTTCTACATATTTTTTCTCCCCCGCCACATTAAACATATCTACTTTGTCCTCCAGAAAGACTCCGGTCAGGTTGACATTTTCGGTAACCGTTATCCGGCTGGGGTTATCTTTCGGGCAATCCATCGCACTTATAGTCCCTTCCCATATTGAAAAACGGTGTCCTTTGTCCGCCACCGCAGATATCGTCGTGGTGCTCCCCGATCTGATCTGTCCGCTTCCATAAACGGAACCTTTCCCACGGGCATTCAGTGTGACAGTGAAATAAACCGGGTCAACGGATGGTCTGCCACTATGGTGGATATTGGAATAGTTGTAATTTCCTTCAGAATCGTTTACTATGTATGACCCACCAGAATAGTTACTATATGAATAATAGATTGAATAGACTTGATACCAAGATTGAGAACTATAAGAATATACATCAGGCGTGCATATCACACCACTGTTCCAGTTACCGGAATCAATGATACCATAGATGGTTCCATTTCCATTTATGCCTGCATAAGTGATGTTGTTTCCGTTCTTGCCTCCGGCGGAAGGTCCGCCTGTCCCTGAAGAATCTTCAGACGGGGCAGGTTCATCGAATTCCGCCCTCATCCTTATCATATCCGAAGGAGGCATTACTTTTTTTATGGCTTTTGTCTGTGTCTGGTATGCCCCGGTCGAAATGTATAAACTGACGGTACATTTATTCGTATCAGCCTCTTCATCCGAAGTTACGGGGACAGCGAAAGCAGCAGGTGCATCGTACGGAACATAAAGGGATTCCAGAAACGTCCCATCAAGATTTGAATAGAGAATCAATCCGGAGAATTGACTTTTGTCCATAAAAGACAGTTCCCCGGATTCCATTCTTTCCTGACACTCCATATCGGGAATCATAGTTGCGACCATATAGTGTAAAGTATCCATTTCCGTATCATAAGTTCTGACCAGAAACAACCTCGTCCGTGAGAGTGAATCCAGCGGAAGATAATCCGGAGCTTCGTTAGTGATGGATACATTACCTGAGCAGTATTCGGGTAGGAATGGTATGGCAGTAACAAGACGTTTATTGACAGTGAGATTCTCTTCTCTGCCATGGTCCAGCAAGTCTTTCAGGCAAAGTAGCGTGTCATCCTCCATCCTGCCCGATTTGGTGACAGGTATGAGATTAAACGCGCTTAAGTCTGAGAACAGCGGAAGATTAGAAGAATGTACCATTACGTCTTCGAAATCAGTTTTGTCAGAATCAAAGGACAGGTCAGCGAGAGTGCGCTGGCAGGAAGAGAGAAACAGAAAGGATGAAAGAATCAGAATTCCTTCAAAGACTGCCCGACGGCAGATTGATTGATTGATTGATATCTCCATAAGCATGCCCTTTTATTGATGTAAAGATAACATTATTTGGCCAAATGAAGCCCTATGGAAAAATCACCGAAGTTTTTGTCATCCTTTTTTTGTGGGAGCGGGAAGTTTTTTTCTTATCTTGGGCTCTGATATGACAGAATATTGTATTGCGGAGTCGGTGCGCGCATT
>DCIQ01000187.1:4891-8681 GCA_002317435.1 Bacteroidales bacterium UBA1722
GCTCCCTTTTGAGGTTACGCAGGCACATCAGGTGCACGGATGTGAAGTCGCTGTCATCGACAGGCCGGGGATGACCAGGGAAGAACTGGAGGGTTATGATGCACTTGTGACTGATTTGAAGGAATGTGCCGTCGGGGTACGGACCGCCGATTGTATTCCGGTTCTTCTGTATGATCCGGTTCATCGGGCTGTGGCCGCCGTTCATGCAGGCTGGCGCGGTACTTTGGCCAGAATATCGCAGAAGACCATTTCCCGAATGACGGATATTTATGGAACCGTTCCTGCAGACCTGAAGGCAGTCATCGGCCCGGGTATATGCAGCCGTTGCTTTCAAGTGGGAGAAGAAGTAGTGGAAGCATTCCGGAAAGATGGATTCTCCATGGACGGAATATATTCGTGGAATGGCGAAAAGGTGGAAGGAATTCTTTCGACCGGTCATCATCTTGACCTGATGGAAATAAACAGACGGACTCTTGTCCGATGCGGTGTCCTGCAACGGAATATTCAAGTGTCGGGAATCTGCACTTACGAAGACCACGGATTGTTTTCAGCCAGAAGAGAGGGAGCCAAATGCGGCAGGAACATCAATGCCATCGTTCTGATGTGATTGAACCATGCCTTTCTGGGGTAATATCTGCATGAAATCACCCCGAAACGGCACCAAAGAGCTTGATCGGGGGAGAATCTGCGATATATTATCCCGAACTTTCCCGTTATCATTCCTATATTTGCGCATTGGCAATGAATATTCAAGTGAATAATAATGACATGAACAGATACAAGGCCCTGTTTTTCGATTTGGATGATACGCTTCTGTGTTATGACAAGTGCTGCAGATATGCTTTGAAAACAGGTTTGGAGGCATTGGACATCGGGTATTCGGAAGAGGTTTATGCTATATTCGACGATATCGCCCAGCGGCTTTTCAGGGAGCAGAAGGAAGGGAAATATACCGTGGCGGAGGTTATGGACCTGTATCCTGTCGTTTTCGTGAGACAGATGGGGTTCGGTCCGGAGAAAGTCGGGCCTTTCAAACATGCTTTCAGGAGCGGATGGGCCGTGTCGCATGATCTGATGCCGGGTGTGGTGGAGACGCTTGAGTGGTGTCGCGGGAAGTTCGATATGTATATCATCTCCAACAGTTTTCTCTGGTCCCAGCTTTCCAGGCTCAGGGAAGCCGGTATCCGTGATTATTTCAGGGACGTTTATGCTTCCGATATGCTCGGATATGACAAGCCGGATGTCCGGTTCTTCGAAGAGGCGCTCAGGCGCAGCGGTCTCTCCGCCGCTGAAGTACTGGTGATAGGGGACAGCCTGACCGCTGATATCGCCGGTGCGTCCAAGGCCGGTCTGGATACCTGCTGGTACGATTTCCGCCACAGAGGGCCATCTTCTGCGGTCTCTCCGGTTCATACCGTCACGGAACTGCTTCAGATCAGAGAGATTCCAGGCTGTAGGGATGAACGATAATCCGGGTATTTGTTTATTTTTGTAGCGGAAAACAATAAATTTCAAGTTTATGGAAAGACGTAATTTCTTCAAGGCAGCAGTGCTGGGCGCACTTTCTGGTGCCGCATTCCTTCGTGATGACTCTCTTGTGGCGACAGAAAAAGGTCAGATGCCACTTTCTTCCTCCGCCACAGGTCCTGCGGATATGGCGGCCGTAATGGGCGGCACTCCCGTGGAGATGTACAATAAGGCGATTGATGCCATGGGCGGAATCGGCCGTTTCGTCAAGAAAGGGCAGAAGGTGACCATAAAACCCAATATCGGATGGGACAAGAAGCCGGAACTGGCGGCCAACACGAATCCGGACCTCGTGGCCGCGTTGGTGAAAGACTGTCTTGCCGCAGGTGCGGCATCGGTAACGGTTTTCGACCATACCTGTGATGAATGGGAGGCCTGCTATGACCACAGCGGCATAAAGAAAGCGGTGGAAGCGGCAGGTGGCACCATGGCCTACGCACACGATGAAAAGTACTACAGGGAGGTTCAATTGCCGAAGGCGGTAAAACTCAAAAGTGCGAAGATACACGAGGCCATCCTCGATGCCGACGTGTGGATAAACGTTCCGATTCTGAAGAACCACGGGGGTGCGAAGATGTCCGTATCCATGAAGAATTTCATGGGTATCGTCTGGGACAGGGGAGCGTTCCATTCGAATGACCTCCAGCAGAGCATCGCCGATATCCAGACACTTGACAAGAAACCGGTCCTCAATATCGTGGATGCCTATCGCATAATGACCCAGAACGGGCCCAAGGGCAAGTCTCTCGATGACGTGCAGATGGGCAATGCACTTTTCATGTCCACCGATATAGTGGCTCTGGATACGGCCGCGGTCAAATTCTTCTCCCAGTTCCAGACGATGGACGTGGAGAAGGTCGGACATATCGCTCTGGCAGAGAAGGCTGGTGTAGGAACTCGGGACCTCTCGAAACTGAACGTTTCCCGTATAAAACTCTGATCCGATGGCTTCCGGAAATGTGAAATTCTACCGGCGCCTGAGATGGGCGAGGATAGGGGTGGCACTTGTCATGCTGACACTCGTCACCCTTTCCTTCATGTATTTCAGCTCGGAACTCAATCGTGCCTTCGAAGTGCTGCATCTGCAGTTCGTTCCTTCCCTGCTGGCCGCTTCCGGGGTGGCGTTGGCGTCACTTGTCTTTACACTCCTGCTGACCTGGTGTTTCGGGAGGGTGTATTGCTCCTGGCTCTGTCCGATGGGGATATGGCAGGATGTGGTGTCCCGGATTTCACTTTATCTGCGGGGAGACAGGAAGGGTGTCCCTGTGAAAAAGAGACCCGGATACACTTATCATAGGCCGCAGACTCTGCTCCGCTGGAGTGTGGCGGCGTTTGTGGCGGCATTCATGGTGGCCGGGATTATGTATCCTCTGATGCTTCTGGACCCCTATTCGAACTGGGGGCAGATGGTAAGGCTTATCTTCTCTCCGCTGATACAGTTGTTCTCAAATCTGCTTTCTCTCATCACTCCTGACGTAGCCTATCGCCAATTGGCTCCGATGGCGGCGGACATGTTCATACTGGTTCTGGCACTTTTTATATTGATTACCGTTATGAGTGCCATGCGGGGGCGTCTGTGGTGCAATACCGTATGTCCTGTAGGGTCCATACTTGGGGCGATTTCCCAAAGGTCCCTCTTCCGTCCTGTCATCGCGAAGGATATGTGTGTCCGCTGCGGGAGTTGTGCCTCAAAGTGCAAGTCCGAATGTATCGACCTTGAAGCCAAGGAGATAGATAACTCCAGATGTGTGCATTGTTATGACTGTATGACATCTTGCGGCAGAGGGGGCGTCACCATAGAATTCCGTTACGGGAAAAACGGGTCCGGGAAGTCAGGAGAGTGCGGTGATGCCTGTGCGTCATGCGGAGGCGGTACCGACACCTCCGACACGAATCGTGAACGGACGGTGAAGCCGGCTCCCGAATCCAACGGACGGCGGGAGGCTGTCCTGGCGCTCGGTACCATCGTGGCTTTGGCGGCGGTCGGGAACCTGAAGGAGAAACGCCGGCTTGCAGGAGATGCTGAGGATGCCGCATCCTCGGAGAGCGTGGAATCTGGTGGGGTGCTTCCTCCGGGGGCCGTCTCGCTCGAGAATCTGAAATCGAACTGCATCGCCTGTCACGCCTGTCTTTCAGCCTGTCCTTCGAAGATTATTTCGTACTCGAAGGGAGAATACGGACTGGACGGGCTTTTCCTTCCTGTCCTCAAATATGACCACGGGTTCTGCAACTATGAATGTCATAAATGCAGTGACGTCTGCCC
>DCIQ01000187.1:8749-12314 GCA_002317435.1 Bacteroidales bacterium UBA1722
GTGAAGTTCATAGCCAAGAATTGTATCGTTTTCAGGGATCAGACGGACTGCGGAGCCTGTGACGAGCACTGTCCCACCAAGGCCATTACCATGAAAGAATGGAAGAACCGTGAGGACGGACTTCGTTTCCCTACCGTTAATCCGGATATCTGCATCGGTTGCGGGGCATGTGAGTATATCTGCCCTGCACGTCCCGACAAGGCGATGAAAGTGATGCCTCTGGCTGTGCACGGCGAATCCCTTCCTCCGAAAGTGGAGGAACAGGTGAAAGTCGAAGTGGACGATTTCGGGTTCTGATGTCTTTTACAGGAGTTCGGGTCTGAGGGCTTTGGTACGTTCCAGTGCCTGCTGTTCCTGCCATTCCTTAATCAATTTCGGATTGCCGCTCAGAAGCACCTCTGGAACTTTCCAACCGTTGAAATCGGCCGGACGGGTATAGATGGGAGGGGCCAGCAGACCGTCCTGGAATGAATCGCTCAGAGCCGAAGTCTCGTCAGTGAGGGCTCCCGGTATAAGTCTGACCACGGCGTCGGTGATTACGGCCGCAGCCAGTTCTCCTCCGCTGAGGACATAGTTTCCGATGGAGATTTCTTTGGTTATCAGATGCTCGCGGATGCGGTGGTCGATGCCCTTGTAGTGACCGCACAGGATTATTATATTTTCCGCCGTGGAGAGGGTATTGGCCATGGGCTGGTCCAGAATGTCTCCGTCCGGGGAAGTGTATATCACGTAATCATAGTTTCTCATGGAAGTGAGGTCGGTGATGGCATTATAGAGCGGTTCGCATTTTATGACCATACCTGCATCTCCGCCGAATCCGTAGTCGTCAATCTGCTTGTAGTTTCCCTTTCCGTAGTCGTGGAGATTTATGACGTTTATCTCCACGAGGCCCTTTTCTCTGGCTCGTTTGATTATCGAATGGTTCAACGGACTCTCCAAAAGGTCCGGTACTGCACTTATTATGTCTATCCGCATATCTATAAGTCAATCTGGAGTGTGGCAAAAGTAGAAAAAAATATATACATTTGCGAGTTATATGAACATTTAACCTTTTTAATCACTATTAACCCTATCCACTATGAGTGAAGATACCATCAATGCTGTTCCCGAGGAACAGATCTCTGAAGTAAATGTAGAAATGAACGATGCCGCCGCAGAGCAGGAGACCGCTGCAGCCGTGACTGAATCCCCCGCGCCTTCCGACGTGCAGGAAGAAATGCCCGCACAGGAGGATTCTGCAGCATCTGCGCCTCAGACCGCAGAAGAACCGGCAAGTGAAAATTCGCTCGGCGGAAATTATCTGCAGGAACTTGCGGAGAAATCCCTGAAGGAGATTATCGAGGCTTTCGAACAGTTGGTATCCAGAGCGGACCAGCAGGAGATGTATAAATATGCCGAAGGTATCAAAGCCTCTTTCTACAAGGCGCTCAAACGTGAAAAGATCGCTTCGGGATGTCAGCCTTCACCGGAAGATGAGATAGTGACCGAGGCGGCCGAAGGTGCTGAAGAAGCGGTACAGGAGACGGAACTTCCCGTTTCTCAGAATCCGTTCGCCCAGATGGAAAGAGGTTTCAAGACACTCTATGCCCGATATCGTGAGATGAGAAATGCGTATCTGGCGGAGATGGAGAAAAATAAGGAGGAGAATCTGGCTGTCAAGCTCCAGATAATCGAAGAACTGAAGGCTCTGGTAGAGAATCAGGAGGATCTGAACAAGACTTTCCCCGCATTCCGTGCCCTTCAGGCCAGATGGCGTGAATCGGGTCCTGTCCCCGCCAAGAACGTGAAGGACGTATATGACACTTATCAGCATAACGTTGAAAAGTTCTATGACTACGTCAAGATAAACAATGAACTCCGCGACCTCGATTTCAAGAAGAATCTCGAGATAAAGGAGAAGCTCTGCCAGATGGCCGAGGCGCTTATCTCCGAGGAGAATGTGGTGAATGCTTTCGCCAGATTGCAGAAACTCCACGAAGAGTGGAAGGAACTCGGGCCCGTGGACAAGGAGCACCGTGAATCCATCTGGGAACGTTTCAAGGTCGCCACAGCCCAGATAAACAAGAAACATCAGGCTCATTTCGAAGGGATGAAGGAGCAGCAGAAGGATAATCTTGCCCGCAAGACCGTTCTCTGTGAGAAGGCCGAGGCAGTGGCTGAGTCTGAATGTAAGGAATCAAACGACTGGAATACCGCTTCGAAGGCTATCGAAGATCTCCAGAAGGAGTGGAAGACCATAGGCTTCGCCTCCAAGAAGGACAACCAGAAAATCTATGACCGTTTTCGCGCTGCCTGCGACAGGTTCTACGAGAGGAAGAGGTTGTATTATTCTGAATTCAAGGACCAGATGACCAGGAACTACGAGGCGAAGGTCTCTCTCTGCGAACAGGCCGAAGCCCTCATGAAGGACACTGACTGGAAGAAGACCACCGACATGCTGATAGAACTCCAGAAGAAGTGGAAAGAGATCGGTCCCGTATCCAGAAAGAAATCCGATCAGATATGGAGCCGTTTCCGCGCTGCCTGCGACGAGTTCTTCGACAGGAAGGAGAAAAGCTACGGCGGAGTGGATCCGAAATATGTGGAGAACCTGAATGCCAAGCGTGAGATTATCGCCGCAGTGGGTGCATATGAACTTACAGGCAGCAGAAATGACTTGAGCGCCATGCGTGAATTCATCGCCAAATGGAATGAGATAGGCTTCGTTCCCTTCAAGGAGAAGGATAAGATTCAGGATGCGTTCCGTGCGGCGCTTGATGAGAAATTCCACGAATTCCGCAGTCAGGAAGGCGGTCGCAGACGCGGTGGGGACCATTCTCCCAAATCTGTGGATTCAGTCAGGTCCGAACGCGAGAAACTGGTTCAGAAATATCGGAAAATCGAGTCGGAAATCGCCACATATGAAAATAACATGGGTTTCTTCGCCAGTTCCAAGAATGCCGATGCCTTCATCAGTGAGATAACCAGAAAGATCGAGGCGGCCAAGGCGGAACTTGCCGAGTTGGAAGTAAGGATAAAGGAAACTGAACAGGAATAGAACATAACAGGATATGAACAAGAATACCGTAATAGGTATAACCCTTATAGCCTTGATCCTCATCGGCTTCAGTGTATTCAACACCCGCCGGATGGAGGAAGCGCAGAGACAGAGGAACATTCAGGATTCCATAGCGTTCGAACATGCCAGGCAGTATGCCGAAGAGATGGCCGCGCTGCAGGCCGACAGCATCGCCCGTGTACAGGAGATGATGGCGTCGGCAGGTGATTCGGCAGTCCTGCCTGCACCCGTATATCAGCCCACATATTCGAACGAGTTCATCGAAAAAGCCCATAATGACGCTCCGGAGTATGTCTTTCTGGAGAATGACAAGATAAAGGTGCAGCTCACCACCCGTGGTGCCCAGCCCTATTCCGTACAGATATTCAATTACTGTACCTGTGACAGCACTGAGCTCTTCCTCATGAAGGAGCATGGAAGCGAATTCGGCATCAATCTCTATACGGGACAGTATATCAATACCGGTGACTTCACATATAAGGTAGTCACTTCCACTCCGTCCAACGC
>DCIQ01000187.1:12342-12880 GCA_002317435.1 Bacteroidales bacterium UBA1722
GTCATGAGACTCTATTTCGCGGATGATGCATACATAGAACACTCTTACGTGCTTCCGGAAGACGGATATATGATGGATTTCGGATTCAGGATGGTCGGGATGGAGCGTTTCGTTCCCAGAAATGTCCATTCTTATGAGATTTCCTGGAATATGGAGGTTCCCCGTATGGAGCGCGGTTATAAGAATGAGAAGATGTACTCCTCACTCTATTACCACTATCCGGGTGAAAGCGGCATAGAAAATGCCGGGGGCAGGGGCAAGGACGGCGCCGAGAAGAAAATCTCCACCAAGTTCGACTGGTTCGCGTTCCAGCAGCAGTTCTTCTCCGCCATTCTGGTATCCGACGGCTCTTTCTCGAACGGGAACGTGAAATATTCGTTCCTGCCCGAGTTCAATGCTACGGACGGCCTGATGACCTGTGCCGCCACCGCTTCCAAAGAGCTTGAGATAGGGTCGGAGGTCCGGGATTCTTTCAAGTTCTATTTCGGTCCGAACCATTTCAAGACCCTGAAATCCTACGGTTACAGATTCGAGAAGA
>DCIQ01000134.1:0-4502 GCA_002317435.1 Bacteroidales bacterium UBA1722
TGTCAGGCAGGGAATCAGCCAGAAAAGGCGGAAGGCCGTGATACTTGTCGGAGATGTTACCGAGCACTGGTGCGAGGGTCTTGACCGGCTTTGTCGGCAGCAGGTTGTACGGCTGCTTGAAGTAATCCTCCGAGAACTGAAACGTAGCTACACGGCCGTATTCGTCCCAGGTCAACTTTCCTATGTCTGTACCCCACAGGTGCACATTGATTTTTAGTGGTGCTGTCATACCTTTCTAAGTCTGCTTGATATCCTTATCATCTTCGTTCCGTCAGCCTTTATGGCATACGGAGAGTCCGGGAGCTTCGGTACAAGAGTCCCTATCCCCTCCAACTGTGTCATGGAACGCAGGAGCTTTATAAGAATTGACATACTGATGTCCTGCGGGGCCCGTCCCTCTATCCTCTTGATTGTGGCTATCGACACGCCGGAGCGCTGCGAGAGCTCCTCCTGAGAGAGGCAACAGCTCCTGCGCATCCGCGAAAGCCTCTTGCGAATCTCGCCTAGAATCTGCTCATCCGTGGATTCATATATCATCAATGCATCAAGAATATCCATATAGTATCTATTTTGATACGCAAATATAATAGTATATTTTTACTATTCAAAAATTTAGCATCTATTTTGACACTTTAACATCTTTCATACTCATGGTCTATTTCCTGAATGCTGTCAGCCTTGAAGCATCTCCAGGCATCCTTTTCAAGGTCATAGTATGAGACCACACCTGTATCTCTCGGATTCTTCCGGGATCCCGGAGGAAGTATACTCTTCCGGGTGGCGTATGTCCATATAGAGGAAGTCAGCAGGAATGCACCATTGATTCCATCACCCCCCCACAATCTCCCTGAACCACCCTGCCCGTGCCGGCCCTCCCCGCAGGTCCTCCGGAGACCTGACCGGCCACTGAAGCGGCCTTAGCGTCTCCGTGGCAGATATGTGTAATTTTGTTCATGGAGTAAAGGAAAAAGTGGTTTTTGTTTTGCACTATAAAAATAACACTTATTCCTCTAATTACCAAATAATTATGAGGATTCCTTTACTTCTTTATGAATAATTCAGGTTAAAAATGAACAACAGGACGGTAGAGTAAAGAAATCCTCAAACGAATAAAAATGGGGGAATCAACTTTGCGAAAAATGTGTGAATTGTATGTTGCATATTACATATTACATATGGATTACTACAACAATCGTCGCTGTCACCATGGGCTTGCTCATCAGGTGCCCGGTGTCGTGTATGCTGCTGCCGCGGCCCAAACAAAAAAAGAATGTTTGGAAGTAAGAAGATGAATAACTACCTTAGTGCCAAGAATGAGCGTTCTATATGCAGAGCACTACCTTCGGAAGGTTCTGCATCAAACACAGGTTTGACTTAAGAAAGACTTACCCCTGTCCAAAGAAAGGGGAACATTATAGATAAGATGGCAGTATTCGCTTCAAACGAAATCAATAGAAGTCGTCAGAACGAGTTTGACCTCATCAAGGCGCTTACAATTATTCTGATGATCTGGACACACGTCTATGAAAACCTTTCCACAGGATTTGAACCGTCATTCAGTCATTTCAATGCGTATTGGCGCGGTTGTCTCTTCGGGGCAAGCACGTTTATGTTCTGTATGGGAATTGGAATGGTTTACACACGTTCAAGTTCAACAAGAGATTTTTTTAATAGAGGAATCCACATCTTCTTCACCGCGATACTTCTGAACTTTTTCAGGGTTGTATTGTCCGGGACAATTACCGGTAGGTACATCTACGACCCGTTCAGCGCAACATATCTGATTCTGTCAGTCGGCAGCGATATCCTGTATTTTGCCGGTATGGCATTTCTGCTGATGGCCTTATTGAGAAAAATCGGTCTGAAATATCGTCACATTCTGATTGTGGCTGCAGCGCTGAGTGCTCTTGCATATTTCCTTGAAGGAACAGATTCTCAGAACTTTTTCCTTAATCAGGCAATGGGATTCCTCTGGGGCAACAGTTCGGAGAGTTATTTCCCTCTGTTCAACTGGTTTATTTTTGTAGCGGCCGGATGTGTGTTCGGAAAGGCATACCTCCATATTGCCGACAAGGCAAAGTTTCACAGGGTATGCTTTCCGGTGGGGCTTGTCATTACGGTAGCATATCTGTTGGTATGTACAAATGTTGACCAGAACATATTCCTCCAGTTCGACGGAAATCTCTATCTGGGTCACCGCATGCTTCCCGATGCCGTGATGACAATATTGGCAAACATATGGGTGATGAGCCTGTTCTATTATATAGGCAAGGCAATCCCGGAGAAGGCCATGCCTTTTCTTACACATCCGTCAAAACATATCAACCAGTATTACTGTGTCTCATGGTTTGTCATCATGGTCGCTTACTTTGCGCTGTTCTATGAGAATATGCTGGACAGCGATGCCAGTGTCCTGAAAACTTGGTCAATAGTGCTGGCCATTACGATTGCAACGATATTGATTTATAACAAGTGGCTGAAGTCCGGTTTTTCTGCATTCTTTGAAAAGCATCGTGCATTCTGGGTGGTGTTTGTCATTATCGTGACTCTTGGCGCCTCTTTATATGGATACTACCTCTGCGACGGACTATATCCTACTTTCATAAATGATTATGACCCTTGGTAGTTATTCCCTCAGCTAGGGATTTCAGTCGTAACCGTCCACTTCTCCGCCTTATCTAATGTTACAGAACTCAATATGTATAACATATGACACGGGGTCCTGAAGCCATACGACGCATCCACAAGAAAACAAGCCACCCGGAACGGGTATATTTCCGTAGGGCTGCCGCCGGCGAGGAGGGGACCCGCAGCCGAATGGCTGTGGGGGATCCCGGAGGAAGTATACTCTTCCGGGTGGCGTGTGTTCATATAGGGGAAATGTACTCTTCCGGATGGCGTATGTCCATATAGAGGAAGTCAGCAGGAATGCACCATTGATTCCATCAACACCCCTCCCCCACAATCTCCCTGAACCACCCTGCCCGTGCCGACCCCTCTCCCATATTCACCGACACCACATCTCCTTCGTGCAGGAGTCCCTGCTCCAGAGCTTTCAGGAAGCCGGCGATGCAGACCATCGAAGCGGGTCCGGGGATGATTCCCTGCTCACGGAGCACCTCGCGGGCCAGTGCGGGCAGAGAGTCCTCGCTGACTCTCACGAACGCACCCCCGCTGCGGCGGACGATGGGTGCCACGAGGGGATAATTGCCGGGGGTCCCGGCAGTCAGAATGGATATACGGGTTCGGGGGGTCACTGAAGGATAGTCCTTCTCCCAGCCGGAGGGGAATCCGTCCGCGGTATTCTTCTCCCAGGCCTGCACCATAGGATCACAGGTATCCTGCTGGGCGAGAATCATTCTGGGGAGAGTTACAGGAATATCCTGTCCGGCCACACGCACGGTACCGCCGCATTCGGAAGCCAGTTCGCGCACACCCTTGTCCAGAGCCAGCGGAGCTGTCCCCCCGGCCACGGCCTGAATATACACGTCCGGCATCCGGTGCAGCTGACGGAGATACTCGAATACAAGGGTACGCTTCGACTCCACACGGATCGGGTCTATGTTCCCGGCAGTCATCAGAGTGCCGGTCGAAGCGCTGAATGCGGCGGCCTCCTGCTTCGCGGCACCGTACCCCCCCTCGGAGATCACCACGGAAGAGCCGTGAGAGCGAATAACTTCCACGGAATCGGGATTCACGTCGCAAGGCATGAACACGGTAAAGGGGACCCCCGCCTCAGCCAGATACCGACTGAAGGCGGTGGCGGAATTTCCGGTGGATGCCAGGCAATACCCCTTCACTCCCCATTCCCGGAACAGGGATGCACCCAACGCGGCGGCCGGGTCCTTGAAAGTACCGGTCCCGCCGGAGAGATCGGAACGCGACACGAACACGCTGATACGGAGCCCATATTGCCGTAAGGCTATATCCTCCAGATATTTCCATTCTTCGAGAGGGACGGTCCCCTCCCTGAGGGTCACCGCATGGCGGCGCTCGTTCAGCGGAAGGAAATCGAAATAGTGGAACAGACCGTCGGCGGAACCTTCAAGCAGTTCCCCCAGACGGGAGTAGTCGGCGAAGTAGCGGATCTCGGCACGCGCACACCCGCAGGTGCACTTCTGCCCCATCGAGAACCACTCCCCGAAATCGGAAATCTCATTTCCGCACTTCGTGCAATACAGGTGGTATTTGGGTTTTTCCATAGTCGTACGGGGTCAGTGTATGAGGGCCATGTCAGGCATTTCGTGATCGTATTCCCCGCGGGCGAGTTTCTCCTTTATCTCGGCGAATACCGCCAGCGTGCGGTCCACATCTTCGATGGAGTGGGCTGCGGTGGGGATTATCCTGAAGATAAGCATTCCCGGAGGAATTACCGGATAGGTGACGATGGAGCAGAAGATATGGTAGGTCTCCCGCAGGTCCATGGCGATGTTCGTGGCCTGATTGATTCCGCATTCCAGATGAACCGGGGTGACGCAGGCCTCGGCGGGACCGATGGCATA
>DCIQ01000134.1:4531-11940 GCA_002317435.1 Bacteroidales bacterium UBA1722
TCGCGGAAACCTTTCTGCAGACGCCTGGTGACCTCCCACAGATGGGCGCGGCGGGCATCTCCTTCCGGACCGCGGATTATCTCCAGACGCTTCAGGCACCCCTCAACGATAGGCATCGGAAGGGACTTGGCATACATCTGGGAGCGCATATTGTACCTCAGGTAGTTTATGATATCCTTCTCGGAAGCCACGAAACCGCCTATGGTGGCCATCGACTTGGCGTAAGCTCCGATATAAAGGTCTATACCGTCCATCACACCGAAATGTTCGGAAGTCCCGCGCCCGGTGGGGCCCATCACTCCGAACCCGTGGGCATCATCTATGAGGATTCTGAAATTGTATTTCTTCTTCAGAGCCACTATCTGGTCCAGAATGCCGAGTGCTCCGGTCATCCCGAACACGCCTTCGGTGATAAGGAGGATTCCTCCCCCGCTCTGTTGGGTGATCTCGGTGGCCACTTTCAGTTTCTGCTCGCAGGAGGCGATGTCATTATGCTTGAAGGAGAATGACTTGCCTATATGGAGCCGTTTCCCGTCTATGAGGCAGGCGTGCGCTTCCGCGTCGATCACTATCACATCCTGACGGCTGAGAAGCGAATCGATACAGGAGACTATCCCCTGATAACCGAAATTGAACTGGAAAGCGGCCTCCTTATGCTCGAAATCGGCCAATTCCCTCTCCAGACGTTCGTGCAGGGCGGTCTGTCCCGTCATCATACGGCTCCCCATGGGATATGCCATACCCCAGCGGGCCGCAGCCTCCGCGTCCACCTTCCGGATTTCGGGATGATTCGCGAGGCCGAGATAATTGTTAAGGCTCCAGCAGAGCACTTCCTGTCCGTTGAAGCGCATGTGGGGACCCAGTTCACCTTCGAGTTTCGGGAAAGCGAAATAGCCGTCCACCTTTTCACGGTACTGGCCGATGGGGCCGCCGGTGGATTTTCTGATTTTGTCGAAAATGTCTGTCTGCATGATATTTGGTATTTGTTTAATGTTTCTATCTTGACTTGAGCAGTTCCATAGCCGCACTGCGGGCATCCGAAATGACATCTTCAAGGCACATCGGACGCTTGCAGCTCCCGCACAGGTAGAGTCCTTCACGGGAGGTCACGTTGTCATACAGGTGACGGTTCTCGCTCCTGGCGAAACCGTATTCCCCGCAGATACCGCAGCGGCCGGCCAGCATACGGGTCCCCTCCGAAGGCTCCATCCCCACCATCAGGACCAGCAGGTCGGTGCTCATCTTCATCGGGAGACCGGTAAGCGTGTCCTCAGCCTTGATCTGGACCTTCCCGTCGAAAGTGCCGGCGGCCTCGGAGATTCTCCCCCTGATGTAGCGGATACCATAATCCTGCTGGGAAGAGCGGTAAATCTCCTCGAATCCCTGTCCCCACATCCGCAGGTCCATATAGAATATGAACACTTCCGCCTCCGGCAATAGTTTTTTCACCTCGACGGCCTGTTTGGCCGCGGTGATACAGCAGACCTTCGAGCAGTAGTTGTTCCCCACTTTCGAGTCCCTGGAGCCTACGCACTGCAGAAAAGCCACCCTGGAAGGAAGGTCCCCGATGGAGTTCACCACCCTGCCCCGCAGGAGCATCTTCTCCATATCCAGTGATGTCACCACTCCGTTATAGATACCGTAGCCCAGTTCCTCCTTCCGGGAGGCATCGAACGGACGGTATCCGGTGGCCAGGATCACATCATCGGTATCTATCTTCTCCCCACGGTCGGTGGTCAGCACCCACCTGCCGTCCATCCGTTCCATATCCGTAATGGAAGTGCCGCCGCGATACGTGATGTAAGGATGCTGGAGTTTTGTGCGGAAAGTCTCCGTCAGTTCCGAAGCGGAAGTGAAATCCGGAAAAAGGAATGCCTTGTTCCTGAGATTCTCCAGAGGGTCCTCCATCTTCTCGAAAACGGTCACGTGTTCTCCGCTGACGGCCAGGCAATGGGCCGCTTCTATGCCGGAAGGACCTGCCCCTATTATAACTATATTATGTTTCATACCTGAAGATTATTCGGTTTTTCGGGTGAAGGGAGCAGACTTCCGTCCGCAGCGCGATACTTGTCATCCGGATCGTATTCGATACCTATCTTGTCCAGCAGGTGCTCCACCTGTACCTGATGCAGCTGGAGTCCCAGGGTCCAGGGATCGTAGCCCAGAAGAAGTCCCGCCATCTCTTCATAAGTCAGCGAAGGTATCCCGTACCCCTCCTTGTCATAAGTTTTATGCTCCATCTCGGCGATCACATACTGCCACTTGTCCAGAAACATGGTGCAGCCTGGACAGTTGGAGACGATGAAATCGGGCTCGTACGGTTCCATGGACTCGAACTTCTTCTTCGAATTGGCTATGGAATACCCCCTGTTCTCCTGAATTATATATTGGCGGAAGCCGAATCCGCAGCAGTGCCTCCTCTCGGGATAATCCACCACTTCCCCTCCCCACGACTCCACCATACCGGCCAGAACATGGGGGAATTCAGCCTTTCCTATCCCCTTCTCCGGAAATATCTTGGCATAGTGGCATCCTATATGGTCCACGACCTTCAGAGGCCGGCCGGTATATCTGTTGACAAGGCGATATTTCATCTTATCTTTCAGCTCGTTGCGGAACTTGTATATGATATCCGAAGGATGAGCGATATTTTCCGGGATTTCGAATTCCCTCCCGGTGGCCTTGAAGAGGAGTTCCCTGGTCTTCTCCAGCAGAGCCGGCTGCTCCTCCCACTTGTGGACTATCTCCGAGAACACTCCGAAAGAAGTCACGCACGACGGGACATAATTCTTATAACCGGCTTCGGTCATCAACGAAAAGAGTCTGGCGACTATGGTCATCGTGGTCTCCAGCGGCACGATATCCGAATGATATCCGATACCCGTGCAGGTATGTTGGTTCACCTCATCACGGATATCCTTTCCCAACTCATCCCTGAGAATTTTCAGGAAGGCCGCCTCCGAACCGGGGAAGAATGTCTGCCTGATACAGCTCCGTTCATAGAAATAACGGTCATCCGCTATTTCTTTCACGTATTCGTTCCAATAGCGCTGATGAGCGGGGAAGGCCGGGCGCAGCCCTTCGGGCTGATCGGCTGATGCCGATAATGTGCGCTGATGAGCGGGCGGAGTCGGATGCAGATTATTACTTATGGTTTCCATATTCAACTAAATATCAGACGCCGGGCCACGACCTCGGCTATATCCATAATTTTCAAATCATTCCCGGTACCGAGCGCTTTCTTGCACATAGGGCATCCGGTGGCTATTATATCCGGAGCGGGAGCCGTCAGATTACTGAGGGCGGAATCCCGGATCTTCCCCTGTTCTTCGAAGGAGATGAGCGTATTCCCCAGATTATGTCCGCAGCAGAGGCTCTTCTCCCGCTCCTGCCCTGTCTTAAGGAGTCTTCCGGAAGCCTCCAGCACTTTCCTCGGCTCATCGTAGATTCCGCATCCGCGTCCAAGTTCGCAGGGATCGTGATATGTAATGGATTCGTCGCCCCTGGTGACGACTATCCGGCCGGAAGCGATGAGTCCCGCGATATACTCGCTGTGATGCATAACCTTCACCCCCTCCAGCCTGTATTCTTTAGTGAAGGACTGGTAGCAGATGGGACAGGAGGTAATGAGAATCTTTACGCCGGAGTCCTTTATCAGTCTGGTATTCTTCCTCCTGAGTTCCGCCGCCTGCACGCTGAATCCCTGTTGATACAGAGGCCGGCCGCAGCATACGGAACCGTTTTCATCCATATACCAGTACTTCTGCCCCGCGGCATCGAAAATCTTCTTCATGGACTCGGTTATGCCGGGGGTCAGATGGGACATGCATCCTCCGAAATACCCCACACGTCCGATAGCATTGAACGGCTTCACCTTCTCCAGATAATCATATGTCCCGGCAGTATCCAGAGTCCCGCGGTCCCTCATCTGTCTCCGGATGGAAATCAGGTCAAGTCCTACGGGACATTCCACCTGACACCTTCCGCACATGAGGCAGTCCTCTGCCGTCTCCAGCTGAGGCCGCTTGTATCTTATGTCCCTGAGAAAATAGACAGGCTGCACGGTCTTATGATCCAAATCCCTGTTCAGCGGACAATCATCGATACATATACCGCATCGCGAGCAGGCACTCAGTTCATACATCGTGTATCCGCTCCGGCGGTCCGTCTCCCTGACACCGAGCCTGCGGAAGAATATCACTGGCACCTCGGTGAAGATATGCATATATCTGGAGAACGGCATACTGGCGAAGAACAAGCCCAGAGAGAACGAATAGAGTCCCCAGAGAGGCAGTTCCATCAGCCGTGCGGTCTCCACGGAAAAAAGACTTCCCACAGCATCGGTAAGCCATCCTCCGTTAGGATACAGGGAAGCGGTGGCACTCTCCGCCGCAAGCCTCATCGGAAAGATGAACCAGAGGGAATATTTGGCGAACAGATCGAAAGCGGTATGTCTGGTCACCTTCCTCATCCCCACCACTTTATGATATACAGACTTGACGAATGCCAGAGACACCCCCGAAAGGACCACCAGCAGCAGGGAATCCATCACCTGTGCGAATATGCCCGCATAAGGACACACTGCCTCCGGGTCATGAACGAAATAGCGCAGGAATACGGCCACCCACACGTGTCTGTCTCCGTGAACCTCCAGACCAGCCTCCACCGCCCCTGTGACTATCAGGAGAAACCACCCGAGGGCGATACTGCCGTGCATGTAGCCCAGCATCAGATTCCTTCTGAACACACGATGATGCAGCAGGCACTCGTTCACCGATTCCACGAGAGCCCGGATCAAATTCACAGAAATAAGATTCTTCCTTATCTGCGATTTCTGGACAGGTGTGAAATGCCTGTACCATCTGACCCATTTTATGCAACACGCGGCCAGAAGAATAATCAGGCCGACTGTAAACGGGATTACGAAAGGACTGAAATTCTTCATAGCACGTTCAGATAATGCCGGAGATCATCATCGTCCGGGACAGATGTCCGGAGAGTCTGTCTCATCCGGATTATGGCATGTCGCAAATTCACGGAGCGCGGACATACCAATGTGCATTTTCCGCAGAGCATACATTTCGAAAGGGCTTCGGCCACGCCGTCATACTGTCCCCTGCGGAACATGGTATGTATCTTCCGGATACTGAAGTCGGAAAATGCCCCCGCGGAGCAGGTGGCGGTACAGGTACCGCAGTCCATACATTTTATCAATCCGGAGTCATCGCCCTCCAGAGCCGCCGTCCTGGCACTGTCGAGGAGGTCAAAATCTATCGTCCTCCCCTTTGATATCGAAAAACCGAACTCGGGCATATCCTAATCCCCCGTCACTTTATGTTTCAGTTCCATTCCTCCGGTCACCTCGAATATCCTGCGGATCTCATCAAGCACGTCATCAGGTATCTTCCTCAAGGCGCCCGGACCGGTTCCGCGGTAGTTCGCGCCCACCTTGGGAGCCACTCTGGAAATATACTTCAGATACCATTCCCATACGGGGCCCTGCTCCGGATGGGTTTCATAGGGCATCTTGTCAGGATGGACACAATAGCCTATCTCCAGAATATTCCCCCCTATGCGTTCCATCAGTTCCACCTGCTGCCTCCCCTTCCCGCTCTCACGGAAATATCCCATCTCCTGGGACACCTTCCTCAGTACCGAAATCACCTCGGCGGGCACATTGCCCCTGGGGCAACGTGTCTTGCACGACATACACTGGCCGCAATACCATATCACGTCGCTCTTGAGAAGACTCTCGATGGATTCGTCATTACCCCGCTGCACCATATCACATACCTTCCGCGGGTCATAATCATAGAACTCGGCGGCGGGACACACCGCAGTGCACATCCCGCAATTCATACAGGACGTCAATGCATTATGGAACCTGACGTCCTCTCCGAGCAGTCGCGACAGATTACCCATATCAGACTTTTTTCTGACGTGATACCTTTCCCATCACGCGGAAGAGGAATTTGGGCAGTTTCCGGCGCCTGTCCCTCCCGGAGAGATCCAGGAACCAGTTCCATTTCTTCATCACGGGTATCTTGTGGGTCTCGACGAATTCGATGAGGGTCCCGTCGGGGTCTTCGATATACGTGAAGTGTCCCGAAGCATCCCCCATATCGAATCTGGCATCCCCCGGACAGCTGTCCACGGTAAAAGGATATCCCTGCCTGCGGCAATGCTCTCCGAACGCCTTCATCCCCGTCACGTCGAAGCAGACCTGGATGAACCCCGGGTCCCCCCAGTAGCGTCCTTCATATATTTTCCGCGGTGTTCTGTTCAAGGCGCACACCAGTTCTATGCTGCTGCTTCCGAACAATCCGGAAAAGGCTCCGGTCCTGGGCTTCGATTCGGTCAGCAGCACCCTGCGGTACTTCTGCTCGGAGCCCGGCAGGAATGACCAGTCGGAAAAAACACCGGTCTTGTCATACACCACCTTATCATAACCCAGCAGGTCTCGATAGACTTCAAGTGATTTTTCGATATCACTGACTCCCACCATCACGCCGGAGATTCCCCCGGTAAGCCGATGCTGCTCTATATATATGTCTTTCTGTTCCACCAGCTGGAAGCAGTTGCCATAGAGATCCTTCACATAGAAGCAGGGAGTCCCGTCGGGAAGTTTCTGAACCTTTCCGGTCTGCTCCCACTTGTAGGATATCTCTTTATGGAAGGCCTCCACGTCGCGGCATTTCACCTTGGCGGCGAAGATACCCAGATCACCGACCGCTATTTCGAAATCGCAGGGCAGAGGCTTTCTCTCCGAATACTGCCAGATTTCGAAACCTCCTCCCCCCTGCAGATTCACCGCGATGCAGGCGTGACGTTTCTGAGGCTTGTGCCCCGTATATGGGAGCATCCTCTCCGCCACGGTATCATCTTCCAGAATCTTGACATCGATACCGAACATATCGATAAACCAGTTCCAAGACTTTCTCATATCCACGGTCCCCACTCCGACCTGCTGGATTCCTGAAATCAAAAAATCATTCATAATATCTCTTTTTCCGGCTGCAAAAATAGTAAAACCTTTTACTTATTAGTAAAATCTTTTACTAATTCTTGATAAATTCTCTTTTGAACCGGTTGGTCCTCCCCACAAGCCATCCGGAGACCTGACTGGACACTGAAACGAAAGGCCTCCGGTTAACCTGTGGGGAGAACCGTCAGAACTTCTTCGGCAGATTAAAAGCAAACGTCAAAAAATTTTATACCTTGGACTCGAATTAGGAATGAACAATAGAGCCCGGGCGCACGGAAAGAAAGTGAATTTTCTGGAAAAGATATGAATAGGGACAAACTATGGAACAGCAATTACATCAAGGTGATGTTCACAAATACCGCCTTGTATTTCGCGTTCTATCTCGTCACACCCTTGCTTCCCATATATCTGAGCGAGACATTTG
>DCIQ01000134.1:12020-20322 GCA_002317435.1 Bacteroidales bacterium UBA1722
AGACCGTTCAGCGGATATCTGGCGGACAGGTTTCAACGCAAGCATGTACTGCTGCTGTGCCTGTTATTCTATTTTCTGCTCTTTTTCGGTTATGTGGCAGCAGGAAGCTTGCTGTTGTTTGCCATCGTCAGGACTCTCCATGGCGGTCCGTTCGGAGCCACTACAGTAGCCAACAGCACCATGGCCATAGACGTGCTCCCCTCATCCAGACGACGGGAAGGTATCGGATTCTATGGGGTGGGCAATAATGTGGCCTGTGCCATCGCCCCGACCGCAGGACTGTACATTTATCACTCCACCGGAGATTTCATGCTTATCTTCTGGACGGCCACCACAGCAGCCTTGACGGCACTTGTTTGTGCCGCGACCATAAAGGTCACACCAAGGGAGTTGGTTCCGGATAAGGCACCCATATCGCTTGACAGGTTCTTTCTGAGGAAAGGTTGGATGATAGCCGTCAACATCACGTTCTTCGGATTCTGCTGGGGCGTATTGTCAAACTATATTGCAATATACGGTAAGGAGACTCTTGGTATCATGAGCGGAACGGGTACATGGTTTTTGATTCTGTCTCTCTGCCTCATTGCATCCAGAATTATAGGTAACAAATCCCTCCGGGAAGGAAGACTTCTGAGAAGTGCGACAGAAGGGGTCTTTCTCTCAATGGCCGGATATACGATTTTCCTTGTGTGGCCGACGATGACCGGGTATTATCTTTCAGCGGTGCTTATCGGCCTGGGCAACGGTCATATCTGGCCATCCTTCCAGAACATGATTATCAGTATCGCCTCAAGCAATGAGAAGGGTACAGCCAACTCAACCATCCTTACCGCCTGGGATTTCGGAATGGGCACAGGAATTCTTCTGGGAGGTGTGATCGCTGAGACAGTCAGTTATCATGGTGCTTTCCTCTCTATGGTCATTATGCATCTGTCAGGTACTCTGATGTATCTGCTGATAACCCAAAAGAGAATGAAAAACAAGGATTGAAAATCTTCCCGAAGGGCCGAAGCCCTCTATAAGAAGCCCAATCAATCCTTATCGAAGGCAAGTATAACAACAACTTCTCACTATTCCAAACATCTCCACACAAAGATTAATCTACTTCACACGACTTAACGAACATAATCCCGTCCCTGGAGACATATCGGTCGTAAATGGCGATTCCGGTGATGATTAAAGAAAGGGAGATGAAACCGGCGACACCTGTCATGCCGATGGTAAGGTCATTGCCTCCCTCTACAAGTATCAGGACAAGTCCGCTGACAGCATTGAACGTCCCGTGACAGATGGCGGCAGGAAATACGGAGCCTGACTTGAGCACGAGGTAGAGTTCAATGACACCCAGAAGAACACAGGCCACGCACATCATCCCGACTCCGATGACAGGATGCTGGGGATAATTGTGCCCCGTAAGGATGATAGGCATATGCCAGATACCCCATACCACACCAATGAAAAGTGCCTTCTTCCAAAAACCGACGCCAGAGAGGGCGCTGACCATATAGTTCCTCCAACCATACTCTTCGCCGACTGAGAAAAGAGCATTTATCGTGCATCCGGCGATCATGCCGGTCATTATCTGAGAGCCGATGTAAACGGCTGGAGACAGGCTTTCAAGCTTCGTTCTGAGAGCCGCAGCCGTCGCTTCGTCAAGACCGAACTGACTTATCATCTGCTCCGCACCATAGTGAAGTCTCACTCCCGGCATCATCGCAGATATGAAGATGCAGACCACGACGGTGAGAACCGGCAGGAGCAGCGCCGCCAGCCAGGTCAGGTTCAGTCTGAAATTCAGCAGCCCGGTACTTCTGAACGGTTCTTTCCGTATCAGTTGCAAGATTCCTGCTACTATCATCGGGAACAGCATGTAGAGGCTCTCGAAGAGTTTGAAAAGAATCTTGTGGGATGTGATGTTCCTGTCACCTGCCAGATATACTATGCCGAATACCGTCCACGAGAACAGACAGACAGCTGCAGCGAAGATGGATGCTTTTTTCATTATCGGATTATAATAAGGATTCCGCAAGGTAAATCAATCTTTTGGAAAGTGCAAAATTATTCATGAATGAGCTGGACACTCTTTTGACCGTATAATATTTCTAATGAACTCCCATGTCGGAGCGAAGCGACTCAGGGGGTCCGGGGGATTAGTCCCCCGGTCAGACACGTCAGATAACATTTTTTGGCCAAACAATATTATCTTTGCGCCCGCAATGAAACCGATAGTCATAACAGGCCCGAACGCATCGGGGAAGACCTCCATGGTGGAGAAACTTCTCCGAAAGTTCCAGTCCGAGCATTCGGGGAATTATGTAAGATACCTCAGTTTCAGGGACAGCTACGGTGCATCAGACCGGGGGTATTATCTTCAGCAGAGATGGAACAGCAGCGAATATGACCTGGTGCCTACCGTAAGTGAATCTGTCGGAACGTTCCGGCACACGCCGCTTACGGATAAACTTTTCTCTATCTTCCGTCTCGACGAAATGATGGACAAGCCTATCATCCAGCTCTCCTGCGGAGAGTTGCGCAAGTTCCAGCTGGCGAAGGCCCTTCTGTGCTCCCCTTCCGCACTGGTCATAGACAATCCGTTCATAGGACTCGACTCCACTTCCGTGGACACATTGAATATGCTCTTCAGAGAATTGTGCACTCTGGACGAACTTCAGCTTTATCTGGTGATAACCAGAGAGGCCGACATCCCGGATTATGCCGGGGAGATAATCCGTGTCCCGGATAATGCATCCGCTGCCTCGGGCAGGATATCCGCCGAAGAGGCCTGCCGGAGAGTGTCTGCGCTCGGTGGCACGAATCCGGAATATGAAAATGCAGTGGTGCTCCGGAATGTGTCGATACGTTTCGGGGAACGCACCATCCTGGAACATCTTGACTGGGTTATGAAGGCCGGTGAGAAATGGGCCCTCGAAGGACCGAACGGAAGCGGCAAGTCAACGCTGCTGAGCATCATCTGCGCGGATATTCCACAAGCCTATGCATGTGACGTCACCCTTTTCGACCGGAGACGCGGCAGCGGAGAAAGCATCTGGGACATCAAGAAACATATCGGGTACGTGAGCCCTGAACTGCACCGCGCATACTGTCGCGGCGTCCCTGCGCTTGACATAGTGGCAAGCGGTCTTCACGACAGACAGGGTCTCTATGTAAAGACTGACGACGATATGATTCCACAGTGCATCCTCTGGATGGAAGTGTTCGGCATATCATCTCTGAAGGACAGGCTGTTCACGGAACTTTCCAGCGGAGAGCAGCGTCTGGTGCTTCTGGCCAGGGCATTCGTGAAAGACCCGGACCTGCTGATTCTGGACGAACCGCTTCACGGACTGGACGAAAGAAACGGAGCCCGGGTAAAAAGCATCATCGAAACATTCTGTTCCAGAAAAGGCAAATCCATGATAATGGTCTCTCACTACAGAGAGGACTTCCCCACATGCATAACGAATCATCTGCAGCTTGACCGGGAGTCCATTCCAGACCGAAGGTATGAAAGCCGCGTCCCAGACTTTCCAGACGGCTTACCATCTGGTCACTGCTCTGCATATCAAGCCAATAGGCCCAGTGGAGACAACTGGTCACGACATCATCTCCCAATTCCTTGAAATATTCGAAGATATCTATCTCAGTCCCGTATTCTGCAGGATCAGATCCTTCGGATATTTTCGGAGACTATGGTGTGAACCACAAAGTTTGGACGGTTTCACTTCGGGGTTCACATCAGTTCGGTTAGTCAAACCCACGGTTTTGCAGGTGAGCCGATTTATGTTGGATTTTCTTATAATTAAATCTTCCACAAGTTAATAGGTTGTCGTTTTCTATTACAAAATCGTATAAGGAATCAAAATGTGAAAAGAAGATTTGTATTTTGATATTCTTTCCAGAAACTTCGTAAGTAAAGTCAAATGAAGAAAATACCTCATCATATACGTCATCTGTAGCACTTTTTACATAATATATACCAGAACTATTATCGTTAAATATTAAAATTTCCGGTTCTTCTACGCATTCCCAAGATGTTCCTACTAAGAAAGAATCAGGCTCTCCTTTTTGACAACACACAAATCCTCCCAATAGAACAAGGCAACATACTATTAAAATTGTCATTTGTCGTATCATAAGACAAGTCGTTATTTTTCAATTTCGCGAATGAGAATGAAAGAAATCTGTTGATGAGTTTTTCCAACTAACTTATAGGAATACCGGCCATGTTCGACATTGTCTATATTCCCTCTCAAAATCAGCAAATCACAATATGCGGTATCTGGTATCCCGTCAAAAAGATTTTCCGGTAATTGAGCTTCCCCTGTGTCAGGGAATTCTGCTATCCTGCAAACGTGCGTGTCTGGAATATCATTACCTAAAACCATCGAACCAGTCCAATCAACAACGACAAGAACCCCATTCTTGTTATCTTCATCTTTGTTCCATCTTATAATGAAATCTTTGTAGTAGCACAAGGGGTTCAAATCCTCTTCAGTTTCCGCATGAGGAAAAATGAACTCAATGGTCTTAGGAATATACATATCAACTTCTCCTATGTTGCCGTCAGAGGATTTAGTTGGGAAGTCATTACAAAATGTAAATTTAACGATTTTGCCAAAACTATCCATTATACTGTTCGAGGATTTTGTTTGAGAAACATTTTGCGGGGAAATTTCAATACCATCCACGAAAGATTTTATTGAAGGTAATTCATTTAGATCGGCTTTGGTTACATTTGATTTTCTGACTTGACTAATACCTGAAATACAACTTATCGTTGCTCCACCGGGAAGTGCACCATCTTTGCTCGATGAAATTCCTATTTCATAATCTGTACCTTCAAAATACTTCATGTATTTCTGATAATTTCCACTTAACACTTCGTTAGTCTTATGTGGTTGATAGTCGGAATCCTTTGAGATTATCAATGAAACAACTTCCTCTGAAATATCCAAAACGTCTATGCTATCCTTTTGAGAACATGAGCAGAAAAAGACAGAACATATAAGGACGACAAAAAATATGTAATAATGTTTCATAACTATAAGGTTTTATAAATAACTGGCTTTGACCACTTGACAAATGGTCCGCTCCCGACTGCCGGTCAGCCGGAGGACTTTCGCTTCAGCGGAAGTCACAGGTTAATTACACAAAATGATGTTAAACTCAGAATATCATACTGCGGTCATTATAACCCAATCTTCTGGGACCTTCCCCTCTGGAACGCCATTTCGTGGTATCCAGTTCGGTACCGTCGAAATCATCCTCCCATACTAGCTGATATCCGTTGGAGCCAGGGAGGAATATTTCATCGGATATGGCGTTGTCGGAATGTTTGCGGTCCGGGGACGGACCTCCGCATGAGAATACCGGGACAGCGAGAATAACCGCCGCAAATGAATTCAGAAGAAAGTTATGATGTTTCATCGCATGTGAATGTAATGAACAAGTTGTCTAGAAAGGATACCCTATGCTGAAATGAAATGCGAACCCTTTGGAATCGAACCATCGGTTGACGGAGCGCCATCCATAGTCGGCGGGATTATACATAGGATCATATTCGGGATTGTAGAACGGGTCATATAAAGGATCATATAACTTGATTCCAAGATCGAAACGGACGACCACGAAATTAAAGTCCGCCCTGAGTCCGAAACCGGTGTTCAATGCCAGTTTCTTCAGGAAGGTATCCATCGTAAGATTCGCCAGACCTTCCAATATCTTGAGTTCATCGTCACCGCTCACTTGCGAAGACCACACGTTACCACAGTCGAGGAAGGTGGCGCCATACAGTTTCCAGAACAGGGGAAAACGGTATTCCGCATTCACCTCCAGCCGGATGTTTCCCGTCTGACTTGGTATCGAAGAGATATTATAGCTGGGCAGGGCCCCGGGACCGAGTTCCCTGGCATTCCAGCCACGCATCGAGTTGGCACCGCCCACCCAGAACTGACGTTCATAGGGGACCACTTCACTATTGCCGTAGGCAAAACCCAAACCGGCTATGCCCCGGACGGCGAATGCCTGACGGTTATCCTTCCCGAACTTCCAGGTATATGTCGCCGAGGCCTCCGTGCGCACGAACTGGGAATATGGAGTACCGAAAATGGTATGGGCACCGGTGGAATCCAGAGGCATGCATCCGTTGAACGCGGAAAGGAGATTGCCGGCCATGTCAAAGGAGAACGTGGCCTTGAAATTCGAGACCGGAGGATTGATGGACGGCACGGACATATATGAGCACGTGAAACCCGATCCGAGTTCGAAGTGGCTCTTATACTGTTCGTACAGCAGCTTGTTATTCTCGAATTTGAAATACAGGGAATCACTTACGTCACTCATCTTTATGACATTGGCCTGCGCAGGATAGAGCTTGAATGACCACTTCTCGTCTTCCTTGCTCCAGGAATAGCCGAAATCGGCGCCGAAACGCTTCCTGGTATAGTCGGGACGACGCTGATAGTTGTAGTTCAAATTGACGTCCGTCCGGGGAACCGTCTTGAAGAGGCGGTCAGGAAGGAACACGAACGTGGGGAAACTCAATCCGGCGGATGCGCCGAATTCGACGGCACTCACACGGTCCTTCGGACGGAACTGGAAATTACCGTTGGCTGTCACCTGCAGCCATTCCCCACCGTGGAAGATATTCCTGTTATAATACGAGATAACCGGGGCGATACCGAGAAGTCCCGTGGAATTCACAGAGGCTTCCAGTTTCAGATTATATCCGTTTGTCTTGGCGGGAAACAGAGTAACGGTACAGTTCACCTTGTTGGTATCCGATTTTTCAAGTTCCATGCTGACAGTACTGAACGAACGCATGTGGGTGTACCTGTTATAGGTATTGTTCGCCAAATCATCCGAATACAAGTCCCCCGGACGTATGCGGTTCATGTCATAAAGAACCGACGGCCTCGTAGTCCTCTTGCCGGAGTACAGTATGTCTATTCCATCCCGCGACACCGTATCATACTTCAGCGGAATCTTCATATTCAGGGAGGCCCTGTATTTCATCTCATCAGAGATGGGGACTATCTTTATATCGGAGAAATAGAATTTCCTGTGCGGTCTTGCATCCTTGGGCTTCTCGTGTCTGGTATAGTTCCTGATAAAAACAGTCAGGGCGGCGGAGTCCTTCACTATGGCAGTATCGGCTTCGAAAAAGAAGTAATTCTTGGAGAACTCCCAATAGCCCTTATTCTTCAGGTAATCCGCGGCACGGGTGGATTCTTCGTCCAGCCGCTTCTCGGAAAGAAAATCCCCCCTCTTCAGCAGAAATGACGCGGAATCGGCCAGATATACCTTCTCAAGTTCCTCATCCATAATCACATAGTCAATCGATGATATGGGGTAGCGTTTTCCTGTATGAACATTGTACTCCACATAAGCCTTTTTGGCCCCCGTGGAGATGACGGTATCCGTGACAGATGAGCCGTAATAGCCCAGAAACTGCAGATGCGTGAGGATATTGGTCTCGGATTTATCCACCAGATCCTCATCGAGGATGACCGGAGCATGTCCTACCTTATGGACGAAATTATCCCAGCCTTTCCCTTTTCCGTTATCCCAGTTATACACGTACAGGAAAGGGTTCCATCCCCCTTTCTTCCCCTTGAAGAAATATGAATTCGGTTTCTGACGGATATAATTGGTCACTTCCGAGGGAGCCAGAGCCGGAACGGCACCATCTTCCTCGATATTGACCACATTGGCCGTCAGACGATATGAGCCTTCGGGGACATTTTTCACGGTACTGCATGCCGCCGCAGTCAGGGACGCAGCCAGAATGACAAGCAACTTATGATAATATCCTACCATTTATAGACTACACTTAAGGCCGCCTTGTAGGGCAGCCATTCACTGGAGCCGTTAGGCCCCACGAACATAGAGCCATCCTTCTCCGTATGACCTTCATAATGAGCTATCGAATATCCGCCGCCTATCGAGAGTTCCATCCCCCAATGCTCNNCATGAAATTGGAGCCGACCTGATAACTCTCCTTGGACTTCTCCGAATACATGGGGATAATTCCCTTGCTAAACTGCCAGACTCCGTATCCGAGATTGGGTCCCAGAAAAAAACCCTTGAAGGAATATGCAGGATACCATCTGGCCTCCAGAAAGGCCAACGCCATCTCTGCACGCCCGTCGATGAATGCGAAACCTTTAGGATAGAAACAGCCGAAAAGTTCCGTATCTATGGTAAAATGCCGGTTCAGGCTGAATTCGATAGCCGGATTCACGATACCTATGACTATGGGGGCATTCAGTTTGACAGCCATCCTGGGAACAGTCACCTGGAA
>DCIQ01000134.1:20398-22426 GCA_002317435.1 Bacteroidales bacterium UBA1722
ATTCTGATTTTCATTTTCATCGTATAATTCTTCGAACAATCACATCAACACATCAGTCAAACGCCTTATTATGGCCGACATATCTGCATACGACACATACCAGACATCCTGAAAATATGCCTGCAGCATCGGCCGCCAGATCCGACCATTCTCCGCTGCGCCAGGGAATCAGGTATTGCTGAGCCAGTTCGGTACAGGAGGCCAGCAAGAGACATAGAATGAAGATGATGGCCATCATCTTCAGAGAAGGGACGGATACGGATGAAACATATACTCCGAAGAAAAGCAGCGGCATCGGGAGAAACATAAAGAAATGGACGATATGATCCATCCTTATGCCGAACAGTTCTGACGGCACTTCGGAGATGGAGCCGAAATTGATGACACACAGAAGCACCACAGCCAGAAGATAGACCGACGTCACCCATTTATACAACATCGCCAAGGTACTGCGTCTCATCAGATAGTCCCGGATAACTGCAAACTATTTTCTATAACGTGATATTATCTTCTCAGCAGTACCATTATCGATGATTCCATAGAGACCTTCCTGAATATCACGTCTCAAAGTCTTGTCCTGATTCTTGCCGGTAACGAAACCATAGGCGATATTGGGGACGCCCTCTTCCAGAATCAGAAGCGGAGTGTTATAATGTCCGATGTAGTACTCCACCAGGAATATGTCTTCCAGCAGAGCATCCGCCTCACCCTCGGTCACAGAACCTATCTCTTCACGGAAAGAATCAAATTCCTCCACAGTACACCCCCATTCCTCACAGTGGTCCAGGGCATATCCTTCGGCCAGGGAGCCAGACTTCACAGCCAATTTCTTTCCGGAAAGATCACTGAAAGAACCGATCAGATGATCGCCGTCCGGCACGGCAAGACAGAATGACGTAGTAATATATGATGGAACGACGAAGGTGAAACTCTCCATTCTATCATTAGTCCACGGAATCATCGCCACCGCCCCGTCTATCTTATGATGCCTTTTCTGCAGCTGGTTGTAGATATCTTCATAGGAAGTAGGGACAAAACTTACCTTTATACCATAGTAGTCTGCAGCAGCCTGGATCATATCCACCTCCAGACCGGTAATCTCTCCGTTGGAATCCCTGTAGGAATAAGGTTCCGCATCTTCCAGGCAACCGATATAGAAAGGGACGCTATAACCTTCCCTGCAGGAAGATAACGACAGGAGCAGAGCACATAGAGCAACAGTCAGATGACAAAAATAATGTTTCATTCCAATAAAATTTTTAGATGATACGGACATAAGCCCGTTCATTCTGATTAAGTCTCAAAAATAGTGAATTTCTCCGAATGGATACAAAAAATAACGGTTCCGAATGTCCGGAACCGTTATCCGTGGAGCATAGGAGAATCGAACTCCTGACCTTGTGACTGCCAGTCACACGCTCTAGCCAACTGAGCTAATGCCCCATTCCGCTATTGCGGGTGCAAAAGTGGTTATTTTTTTTCAAATACCAAAAAAAATGTGCTACTCCATCTTCCGGACACGCACCTCCACACCGGAACCTTCCAGCTTCGCCTTCAGGTCTTCGATATCGGTATCCTCACCGCTGCCGCCGTAATGATAAGGATAGAAAATGGCGGGCTTTATCATCTCCACTGCTCTTACTGCCTGATTCACAGTCATAGTGTAAGGCTGGTTCACGGGCAGGAAAGCGATATCCACAGCATCTTTCGATAGGGCCGACAATTCTGGAATGTCCTCCGTATCACCTGCCACATATACCTTGAAGCCTCCGAAATTTATGACATATCCGTTATCCCGGCCGGCCGGATGGAAATTTTCTCTCATAGGATGATTGTGTGCAGGTACAGCCTTGAGCAGGATACTGGTGGTCAGGGTAGTCTCGTCTCCGTTCTTCATCGGCTTGATCCTCACTCCGTCAGGAAGTTGGATATCTCCCAGCATAGCAGGCAGTTCACCGGTACAGAACACCGCAGTACCTTCCTTCACTATCTTCCGGAATGCGGCCGTATCGAAATGGTCCGAATGTG
>DCIQ01000099.1:0-15258 GCA_002317435.1 Bacteroidales bacterium UBA1722
AGGAATGCATACGAAGAGCCTGTGACGCCCTCTGCACTCTTTTCGACCGCTATGGCGAGTTCGGTCAGATGGTCCACGCCTGCACGGGTGAAATTCACACTCCGAATTCCACGGCCGGTGCTATGGTTATGGGTGCCCTGGCATACGCTTCGAGGTATTTCGGAGATGCCGGATATCTGTCACTTGCTGAAAAGGCGGGAGATCATTATTATGACCATTACCTTTCGAAAGGCTATTCCGGTGGCGGTCCGGTCGAGATACTTCAGGCCCCCGACAGCGAATCATCCGCCGAACTGGCTGAATCATACACTGCACTCTATGAAATCACCCGGGACGTGAAATGGCTGGAGTATGCCTGCGATGCCGCGGCATTCTTCTCCACCTGGGTGGTGTCGTATGATTACCGTTTCCCCGAATCTTCGGTTTTCGGTCAGCACGATGTGAAATCCGCCGGTGCGGTATGGGCGAGTGTCCAGAACGAGCACGGTGCTCCGGGCATATATGTACTTTCGGGTGATTTCCTCCTGAAGTTATACCGCAGTACCGGGGACAGGAGATATCTCGAACTTGACAGAGATATGTCGCATAACATCGTCCAGTATGTGAATACTGAAAACAACCGTATCCAGAGCGAGGGTGGTTTCGGCTATGTTTCGGAAAGGGTCAACATCGGGGACTGGGAAGGGTTTGAAGATATCGGCAAAATACCGCAGAATGATTCGAATATCGCCTGGGAGAACACGACATTGTTCCATACCACCCAGAACCCGGGCATCTATGTGACTCCGGATACCGGTGAACTGACACTCTTCGACCACGTGAATGCCGAAATAATCGGCAGTGACACCGATTCCGTGACTTTGAAGATTACCAACCCCACTTATCGGGATGGTGATATCTCTGTTCTCGCGGAATCTTCCGCCTATGCCCGCGAAACTCCGCTCGGATGGAACGCCTGCCATTCCTGGCCTGTCGTGCACATCTCCTCAGGCGAAACCGTAACTGTCACCCTGCCGGTAAGGCACTTGTAAAGAATAGAGTCAATAAACAACTATGGATTCCAGTGATATGAGATATGTTTATATAATGATGTGTGCCGTCATCATGGCGGCATTCTGCACCGGGTGTTCTTCCGGTCATACCCTTTTTGAATCCGGGGAAAGTGATTATACCATCATCTTGGACCCCGAAGCCTCCGAATGTGTGGGCTACGCTGCTCAGGAACTTCAGCACTGGCTTCATCAGATATCCGGTGCCACTGTTCCGATAGAAGAGAATCTTAGTGCCGGACGTTCCGGAAAGCGTCTTGTGATAGGCTACAATTCGTTGACCCGAGAGACACACAGGAATCTGCCGGCCCCGAACGGGACTGATGAATCTTTCTTCTATTTTTCAGAAGGTGGTGACGTCTATTTCTGGGGTGACACGGACAGGGGAACATTATATTCGGTTTATTCATTTCTGGAGAAGGAACTCGGATGCGGCTGGTATAACAGCCGGGTGTCGCACATCCCCGAGCGTGACGTCTGGTCTTTTGAAAAACTCTTCAATCATGAAGTTCCGGCCATCAGAATGAGGAATCTCTTTTATTATGACGTCAACACACACCCCGAATTTGCCGTAAGGCTGAGGGACAACAGCACTCTTTCAACCGAACGGGAGGCCATCTACGGAGGTGCCCTGGCCTATTGGGGCTGCCATACCCTTCCCGGTCTGGTCAGGGAGGATGAGTATTTCCGGAATCATCCCGAATATTTCGGATTGATCGACGGCAGGAGAGATCCGAAAGCCCAGAGGTGTCTTTCGAATCCCGACGTTCTGAAGATTACGGCCGACGGTGTGAGAAAAGTTATGCGGGAGTATCCGGACTATCTGATTTACAGCGTGTCACAGGATGATGGCAGACCATCCTGCCAATGTGATGAATGCCGTGCCGTCAAGGCTCGATATGGAGATGAGGAATCGGGCATCCTTATATGGTTTGTCAATCAGGTGGCGGATGCCGTGGCAGACGAGTTCCCCGATAAATTTATCGGAACTTTCGCTTACCAGCAGACCCGTCACTGTCCTGAGAATATCAAGCCTCGTGAAAATGTCGTCATACGCCTCTGCTCGATCGAGGAGTGTCAGATTCATCCTTATGACGGATGCGAACGGAATATGGCATTTCTCAGGGACCTTGAAGAATGGCCCTCCATAGCTTCTCTTCTGTATATATGGGACTATGTCACCACCTTCTCGAATTATATGCTTCCCAGTCCCAATATCTGGACGTTCCAGGACCGGGTAAGACGTTTCCGTGATGCCGGGGCCATCGGTGTTATGCCTCAGGGCAGTTACCAGAGCGTGAACAGCGCTTTCGAGGACATGAAGGCTTATGTGCTCTCAAAACTTCTCTGGAATCCTGACTGCGACGTGGATGAAGTTATCAAGAATTTTACAGACGGCTTTTTCGGTCCCGATGCCGGTCCGATCATTCGGGATTATCTGGCATTCGAGCGGACACTTGTCACTGAAGACAATCACGAGGACCTCTATTTGTCAGAGAGTGCGGATATGTACAATGATGAGTTCATAGCCCCTGCCAGGGAGTATTTCAGAAAAGCCAAGGATGCCATCCGTGCGGCGGGAGGTGGGCAGGTGGAGGAACTGATAGCCCGTGTGGAATATGCCGAGGTGACGGTATGCGTTCTCGAATTGCTGCGTATGCCCGGACAGGGCAGGGCGGACGGCTCCCTCGACCTTCTCAAGAGAGTCATCGAAAGGGAAGGCATCACCACGTACTGCGAATTCGGCGACACGACGAAAGTACAGAATCTGATCGAAAGATGTCAGTAATAAAACCACCATCTATGAAACACATAAATATCTTTATCATCTGCCTCGTTTCCGTCACCGCCGTCTCACTGCAGGAGGCAGGCGCCGTCGAGTTCCGGAAGGGCGCACCGGTCACCATTCATATCGATTCTTCCGAATGGGAGGGAGTGGCCATGGCTGCAGAAAATCTGGCCTGTGACTTCGAAAGAGTTACCGGAGTGAAGGCCGTTTTCGGGGATGATGCCGTCATCACTGCGGGTACCCTGGGGCACAGTGATATCGCCTCATTCCTGACTCAAGACGAAAAGGCACAGCTGGAAGGCCGTCGTGAAATGTATCTGATGAAGGTTGATGACGATAGTATTATCATCGCCGGAAGCGATATGAGAGGCACCATCTATGGGATATATTCTCTTTCCGAAAAAATCGGCGTATCCCCCTGGTATTGGTGGGCCGATGTTCCCGTCAGACAATATGATCATATAAAAATTGAGAACGGCACCTTCACCGACGGTGAGCCTGCCGTCCAATACCGCGGAATATTCCTCAATGATGAAGCCCCCTGTCTGACCGGCTGGGTGAAGAACACGTTCGGGACCGACTATGGCGGACATGAATTCTATGCCAAGGTATTCGAACTCCTCCTCCGTCTGAAGGCCAATTTCATGTGGCCCGCGATGTGGGGATGGTCCTTCTATGCAGATGATCCCGAAAACAGCCGTCTGGCCGCCACCATGGGCATCATTATGGGCACCTCCCATCACGAACCCATGGCGCGCAACCATCAGGAATGGGTGCGCCGTCGAGATGAATACGGTATCTGGGACTATCGTACGAACCGGCAGGTCATAGACCGTTTCTTCACTAAAGGTATGGAACGTGCCAGGGATAATGAAGACCTCATAACTATCGGCATGCGCGGGGACGGCGATACGGCTATGGGTGGCAGGGAAGGCCACGATGACGAGTATGTACCCAACGATCGGGACAATATGAAATTGTTGGAGAACATCATCTCCAACCAGCGGAAAATCATCAGGAAAGTCACGGGCAAGCCGGCGGATCAGCGTCCTCAGGTGTGGGCTCTGTATAAAGAGGTTCAGAGATTCTACGAATTGGGGCTCAAGGTTCCCGATGATGTGACCATTCTGCTGAGTGATGACAACTGGGGGGATGTCCGGAAACTTCCGGATGAAAGGGAACGTCAGCGCAAGGGAGGCTGGGGGATGTATTACCACGTAGATTATGTGGGTGCACCACGCAACTCCAAATGGTTGAATGTCACTCCCATTCAGAATCTCTGGGAGCAGATGCAGCTGACATATGCCTATGGAGTGGATAAATTGTGGGTTCTCAATGTAGGCGATCTCAAGCCTATGGAGTATCCCATCTCCCTTTTCCTCGACATGGCCTGGAATCCGTCCTCCTTCGACGCCTCCAATCTTCTCGACCACACACGCGGATGGTGTGCCGTGCAGTTCGGAGAAGAGCAGGCTGACGAAGCCGCCCGGATTCTGAATCTATACAGCAAGTACAGCGGCCGCACCACCGCCGAGATGATGGACTGCAGGACATTCGATCTGGCGTCCGGTGAGTTCAGCTCCGTATGTGACGAATGGTTGAAACTCGAGACCGAAGCGCTGAGGCAGTTTCTCTCTCTGGAGCCGCAGCAGCGTGATGCCTACCGGCAATTGATACTCTTTCCTGTCCAGGCCCTGTCCAATCTCTATGAGATGTATTATTCACAGGCGATGAATCTCGACCTGGCTGCACGTGGTGACGATGCCGCGAATTACTGGGCGGACAATGTCGAGCGGTGTTTCGCTCGTGACGCGGAGCTCATGCGTCAATATAACAAGGAGATGTCAGCCGGTAAATGGGATGGGATGATGACACAGAAGCACATCGGTTATTTCAGCTGGAACGACAACTTCCCTGCGGACAGGCTGCCACGGACCGAGCGTGTGGAAAGTTTTGAAGGCGGATGCAGCTTTCCTGCCGACAGCAGGGGATTCACCGCCATCGAAGCGGAACACTATTTCTCTGCCGGCGCGTCGGAACACACCCGATGGACGGTAATACCGTATATGGGACGCACTTTGAGTGCAGTAGCCCTCATGCCCTATACCGAATCCACGGATGGAGCGGCTCTGAGGTACAGGTTCGAACTTCCTGAAGGCACCGGTTCCGTCAAGGTTCACGTCATAGTCAAGTCGACGCTCGCTTTCAACGGCAGCGGTCATCATTATAAGGTCAGCCTGGGCGATGCGTCACAAACCGTATGCTTCAATGAACGCCTCAATGAAAATCCCGAGAACATATATTCCGTATATTACCCCACGGTCGCACGCAGGGTGGTGGAAAGCATCGTGGAACTCCCTGCGAGAGGAGGCTGGAACGAGATAGTCATTTCACCCGAAGATCCCGGGATAGTTTTCGAGAAGATCGTCATAGACTATGGCGGATACAGGGACTCATTCCTGTTCGGAGACGAGTCCTTACTTACAAAAGCACCTCAACATTAACCTGCATTATTCATACGTCAGAGGATTTCAGGGAAAGTCCACGGTTTCCGGTAAACAGGTTTTATGAGACGGTCGGCCTCCGGATTACCGAAGGTGTGGCGGATGTCATCGTAGACCAGAGCGGAGCGGGTGCGGGCCGCTATATTGCCCAAATGGGCAATTTTGGCGCAGAAGCTGCCGTTCTGCACGGTGCAGGCGGTGTTCATCGTCCGGGTTTTGATGCATTCCAGGAAATTGCCTACGTGGTTTGTACGGTCCAGGTCATCCGGCCGGAATGATGCCGGTTCCAGACCGCTGCCGGGCTTGGGTATTACGACCCAGCTTTCGCGGTTGGCGACGAGAGTCCCCTCGGTGCCGATGAATTCGAGTCCGTATGCTCTGTCGTACGGGCCGAGTTCCGTGGCGGCTACATTGTTCCACTGGATGGTGAAGCCGTCATATTCCCACAGCACCGAGAGGGTGTCGAATGTTTCGGCATAGTTGGTGGGATATGCGAAGTTTCCGCCGGAAGCCAGAATGCGGCGGGGCATGGTGGTGGCGTTCATGCCCCACAGGGCCATGTCCAGAAGGTGCACGCCCCAGTCTGTCACCAGACCTCCTCCATAGTCCCAGAACATCCTCCACAAGCCGTGAAAACGGTTTGTGTTGAAACTTCTCGCGGGTGCCGGTCCGAGCCAGAAATCGAAGTCCACACCCTCTGGAGGATTGGAGTCGGGAACAGGGCGGAGTATCGAGGCGTATGAAAAATTGGCCCATACGTTCACCTTGGCGATTCTGCCCAGTTTACCGGAATCTATATATTTTTTCATCTCATGCCAGATGAGTCCGCTTCTCTGCTGCTGGCCCACCTGGACCACGCGGCCGTAATGTGTGGCGAAGGAGACCATCGCGTCACATTCGGCGATGGAGTTGGCCAGAGGCTTCTCCACATATACGTCTTTTCCTGCGGCGCAGGCATCGCAGGTCATCAGGCAGTGCCAGTGGTCCGGAGTGCCGATGAAAACAGCATCGATATCCTTGTCTTCCAGCATTTTCCTGTAATCGGAGAAAACCTTCGGTTTCTTCCCGGTGAGCTTTTCGAGTTCCGCCGCCCTGTCGCTGAGCACTTTACTGTCGATATCGCAGAGGGCGACACATTCGGCCTGGGGAAAGTGAAAAAGTTCTATATAGTCTCCCCATCCCATACTGCGGCATCCGATGAGTCCGACCCGTATTTTTTCATTGGCCCCGGTCTTCTTGGATGCCGACGGCCTTCCCATCAGCAGTTCCGGCATTATGATACCTGCGGCTGCGGCAGCCGATGAACGAAGGATGAATTCTCTGCGTGTAGTCATATCGTGTGTTTTTTGATTCTGCATAAAGGTAGGATTTTTTTTCCATTTGACTTTTGTTGACGGGATAAGTTGATGAGAAGGTTCGCTTGATGTTTGATGACTGCTGCTTGGTATGGACGGATTAGATTTGCTCCACGTACGTCAGGATGTTTTTGGTTAGGTTTGGAAAACTATATGTCAAATTGAAATTACATTTTGGTGAAGTAAGGAATTCTATCGAGAGGAACTTTGATGGTGACGGTCTTTCCGCCTTTGTAAACTGTGCCGTCATCAGCTATCCAACGACCCTTGGGAAGAGTAACGGTCCTCTCTGTTCCCGGATATACCATCGGCGCGACTATGATATCCGTGCCGAGAGCGAACTGGTCTGTCAGGCCTTCCAAGCCCTCGTCAGGGAAAGCGTATTCCATAGGGGTGACAACCGGCTCGCCTGTCTTGGCCGCCTGGTGGACAAGGTCAACGATGATAGAGAGCATCTGCTCACGGATGGCCACTGCACCAAGAACAGCATCATAATGTTCCTTGTCAAGAATTCTCCATGGTGCGACGGAGAACTGCATCATCGGCATCAGCGCGTGAGTCTGGGTTGAGCGGACAATGAGGTCTTGGTCGATAGGGCAGCCGGGCAGGAATGACGCGAAACTTCCACCGCCAATCAAATCAGCGCAACAGTACCAGTAGCCCATCAGACCACATGCTGTCATCTCGGGGATGAGGGCCTGCAGGGATTCCCAATCATGGCGCTTGTCATGCAGGCGCTGGACAAGAGGCTTGCCTCCCATCTTCCAGCATGCTCTGAATTCGTTGTATGGGTATTTTATGCCGAAGCCTGCATAGTTCTTGCAAAGTTCATAATAACGTTCGCCTCGGCTGTTTATGCTGTTATTTGGAAAGTGGTCGAAGTCGCCGCCGTCAAACTTGAAGCCGTCAATACCATATTCTTTCATGAGCCTTTGGAGCTTGCTGTCAAACCATATGCATGCTCCTTGGTTGGAGAGATCGAGCTCTCCTGAATAGCCGTTCCACCATCTGACAGGGTAAGTGTCCCCTTCATTTGTCTTGAGAAATCCATCGACCTTTTCAATCGCCTGGCAGATTTGGTATTGGTCCAGGCTGACAAGAGGTACAACCCACAGCATGATTTTAAAACCATTTGCGTGCAGTTCGTCACACATCGCTTTAGGGTCAGGGAAGCGTCCGGGATGGAATTCCCATTTGCCGTAGTCCTCCATCCAGGTATCATCGATCATGATGATTCCCGGCGGCAGACCGTGGTCAATTATATCGTGCGCGTATTTCAGGACATCTGCTTGGTTTTGATTATACTGAAGCTCGATCCATGTATTATATTGAGGCTTTTCGTAGAATTCGTCAGGAGGCGGAGTGCCTTCAGGGGCAAAATATCTGTCCATGGCATATCTGTATGCGTCAGCAAGTGTGCTTCCTGCGATTCCGGTCTCGATATCTGCCGTAATGTTGGTGAGCACTATCTTACCGTTTTCAATCTTGAAGTCAAATGGCTCATCGCACCAGACGTACCGGCCTGCATTGGAAAGAAGTAGCGGTTGTACTTGATTTCCTGTGTTTTCGCTCATTGTGGCAGAGAATCCATCTGCAAAAGGCATTGCCTTGCCGTCGGCTATGCGGCCACCCCAGACTTTTTCACCTTCAAGAAGTTGGATTATGTAAGACTCGTTTACCTGTCCCGCACTTAATACTGCGGCCATGAATAGCATAATCAGTTTCATCGTTGCATGATTTGTATGATGCAAAAGTATAAAACTGTTTTCATTCATTTAACCTGCGTTTTGATTCAGTATCCCGATCAAATGCAGGACAAAGCCGCGATTGACAATAGAATTTTCCGAAAAAACACTATTTTTACGCAAAATGTCGAAACTATGCACCTTCTGTTTTTTCTTGCGGCTGCTCTTTCCTTGACCGGAATCGGCCATCAATCCCCTGAACTGTCAATAAAGGACAATACCATTTTCTGTGGAGAGTGCGAACTTGTCAAGCTTACTGATTTTGAGGTTTGTTACACTCTTCCCTCGGAAGATATCACCAAAGGCGAGAAAGAATTTACCAGCGCCTTCGCTGACCATCGTCCGGCATTCGAGGCTTCCGGGAACGGCCTTTACGAGAAGGAGACACAGTCTTCCATGACTCTGTCCAGAACCAGGTACGGACTTGAAATCAATGTGAAAAGTACTTTGAATAATTTTTCCGAGTATGGTGTCAGTATCCCTTTCAATTTTATGGGGAAATTGAAACGTGGCGGATGGCGGAAACAATATGTTGTCAACAACGTTTTCCGTTCGACTGACGGAAAAATACTTTACGCATACCTGACAAGCCCCAGCGGCTGCAATATATGCGTAGCTGCCATGAATAATCTTGCCGGTTGGAAAGCGGATTTTCCCTCATATTCCTGCCATTATTTCGAAAAATTATGTCTATACGCCAATTTTGACAGGGCGTATGGTCCCCGTGAAAGGGAAAACGAAGTCTCATTTCAGATATTCCCTGTAAAGGATTATGATGACCTTTTGGGAAAACTCTCAAAGATTCTTGATATTCCTTTTCTCGATGTGGATAAGACCGGCGGGAAAATCGGCAGCAGGGTCAAACTGATTCCTTACGGAAAGATTGATTCCGTAAGAATTGTAAACGATTTTTCAAAGACCTGTAAAACAATCCCTTTTCAAAATGAAATTGAGATTGAGTACGAAAGCGACACCTATCTGTATCCTGTCAGATGCAGAAAAGGAGAGGCAGTTGTCGGAGGCGAAGCCGAGATATATGGTTACGCAGACATTATTGACACTTATCGGAAGACCATGGACCGGGTAAATCTTTTCAGGGTGTTTCATCGGAAGAATTTTGAATTTGACGGCAATCTCTGCGAACACCAGTGCTGGATGTCGGCCGGTCTCCGCTTCCTGATGAAATATGGGGACAGGATGAATGCCGATGAGAAAAGAAGACTTACCAACAAACTCAACTGTCTGCTGGACCTGATAACGGAACCCGACTCGGTAAATGCTATAAAAAGGGTTACCATTCTCAATACCCCTTATGCGGAGTATCCAGCATACAATGTGTTCGGGGATGACAGGTTTCAGGAAGAAGCGTTCGGCATGACAATCCTTCTGGATGCGTACAAATATTTCGGAGACAGGCTTTATTACGATTACCTTATCAATACCATGGACAGTTTCCTGAACACCTATCAGAAGGAGGATGGGTCTCTCAGAAGATTCAGCGGCGAAGACTATTCCACCGTATGCTGCCTTATCATTCCGATAATCGATGTAGCCAACTTTCTTGCTGACAAGGACAAGGCCCGTTCAGACAGATATATGGAAAGTGCCCGGAAGATGGCCTGGCATATCTGCAGAAGGGGAGCCGTGTTCCCTACTGAGGGGGCTGGCAACCGGGATCCTGAAGATCAGGAGATGGAGGACGGATCCATCTCCTGCTCCGCACTGTCGCTTCTGTACTACTGTGACAATGTGGAGTATGTTCCGGAATTCATCACCGCCGCGAAAGAAATCCTCGACCTTCATGAAACCTGGGTGATGCGCTCATCGTCCTGCGGTTCTAAATGCTCGTCACTCCGGTGGTGGGAGACCTGCTGGGAAGGAGACCAGAACGGTCCGGCTTTCTGTGCGGGTCATGCATGGACTATCTGGCGCGCTGAAGGCGATTGGCTTTATTATAAACTCACCGGTGATGAAAAATACTATATCAAAGCTTTCAACGGCTTCATGACAAACATCTCAAAAATACGCCCCGATGGGAATACTTATGCCATCCGCAACATTGATATGATTCCGGGTGGCGGGTTCTACACAGATGCGGAATGTACGGTCTTCAGGCTACAGAACAAATTCCCCGACACGTATGATAGCGGACTTTCCCGCTATATGTGGATACGGGCCAACGATTCGATTCTGGACCATCTGATATCCGGAGAAGGCGCCCCAAAGGCTGCGTCAAATTGAAATTACATCAAAAGATGAATCGCTATGTGATATCATTTGGGACTGAATCGGATATGTTCAGTCCTGGAATGATATATTGAAACGATAATTTTAGATCGGAACGCAGGCCAAGTCACGTATGGGATTACCAAATGACGCGTCCACAAGAAAACAAGCCACCCGGAAATATGCTCTTCCGGGTGGCTTGTGTCCATATGGAGGAAATAAGATGGAAAGATTCTCGAAGCCCATGATTTTTTAAGTGAGCCTTTTTTTGAGCGGACGATGTCGTGGAAAAATATTTCTGATGAACTTCCATGTCGGAGCGAAGCGACTCAGGGGGTTCGGGGGATTAGTCCCCCGGTCAGACACTTCAGATAACATTATTTGGCCATGCCGTTCAATAAAAAATGGGGTGGACATTTTTTTTGGCCAAATAATGTTATCTTTGGAAAAACTAACGCAATATGAAGAAGTCAGATATGGACAGGAGGCAATTCCTGAAGAATTCGGCCATCGGTGTCGCCGGGATCGTCGCCGTTCCCGGAATTATTACATCGTGCACAGGCGGTTCCGGGCAGAAGAAACTGAAGCTGGAAGAGATCGAAGTTCCTGAAATTCTTACCAAAGCTCCTGACGGCAGGCCGCTGAAGGCCGGTCTTATAGGATGTGGCGGCCGCGGTACCGGAGCTGCCATGAACTTCGTCAGTGCGGGAGACGGACTGACCATAACTGCTTTGGGTGACGTATTTCAGGACAAGATGGACGAGTGCCGTGCTTCCCTGAGGGAATCCGGAATAGAAGTGCCCGACGACCACTGTTTCGTCGGATTCGACGCCTACCGGAAAGTGATAGATTCGGACGTGGATGTAGTGCTGCTCTGCACGCCTCCGGCTTTCCGTCCCGAACATTTCGAATATGCCGTGGAGAAAGGAAAGCATATATTCGCCGAAAAACCGTGCGCCGTGGATGCAGTGGGAGCCAGAAGAATGCTTCAGAAGGCCAAGGAAGCCCAGGGGAAGGGCCTGTGTGTCATCTCGGGCACCATCCGCAGATCCCAGAGAGACTGTATCGAGACCTATAGGCGCGTGGCCGCGGGAATGATAGGTGAGATCGTATCCGCCCACGTGGTCCGTTTCGGAGGAAAGCTGTGGCACAAGGCCAGGCAGGCGGGATGGTCCGATATGGAATATATGTTGAGGAACTGGACAAATTTCTGCTGGACTTCAGGTGATTTCATCGTGGAGCAGTTCATACACGAAATAGATATGATGACCTGGTTCCTGGGTGACAGGCATCCGGTGATGGCACAGGCTACCGGCGGTCGAGCCAGACGCGTTACAGGTGATATGTTCGATGAGATAAGTGTCGAATACGTATATGATAACGGACGCAGGGCCCACTGTACTTCGAGACAGATCGACGGATGCGACAACGAATTCTGTGTCCGCCTGTACGGGACCAAAGGTTCCACCAACTGTTTCGATACCATATACGACCTGGACGGCAATGTGATCTGGAAGTATCCCGCACCCGCCGCGGAGGATGAAGACCAGTCCATGGCGGTGCCCAATCCGTATGTGGAGGAGCATATCCGTCTGGTACGTGCCATCCGTGAGGGAAAACCTCTGAACGATATGGAAAAACACGTCCAGTCGGTACTTATTGCCCTTATGGGCAGAATGTCGGCATATACGGGCAAGTTCGTCACCTGGGACGACGTGGTGGCGTCGAAGGAGAAACTCGGTCCCGAGACGTTCGCATTCGGACCTGTACCTGAAGTAAAAGAAGAAGTTCCCGTTCCCGGGGTTGAATATACATTGTAGTTATGAAACGTAGAGAATTCCTCAAATATTCCGCGCTGGCGGCCGGAACATTTTCACTGGCCCCGTCGTGCATGTTGTCCGGGCGCAAATCCTCCGGGGCGGCTTCTGCCGCCGTTCTGAAGGAGCCGGTACCTATGCGCAAATCCATAATGTGGGGGACCGTAGGTCTGACGGACGTCTCATTCGCGGATGCCTGCCGGACGGTAAAGGCCGCAGGGTTCGACGGTATCGAGCCGATGAGCCATATGAACAGGTCGGAGGTCATCGAAGGAATGGCCGCCGCGGGATTGTCCGCTTCCAGCGTATGTAATGCGAAACACTGGTCGATGTTGCTTTCCAGTCCAGACTCGAAGGTCCGCAGCGAAGGTATCAAGGCCCAGATAGAGGCGATGGAAGATGCGAAGGCATACGGAGCCGATGCGGTTCTGCTGGTGCCCGGACGCGTGGATGCCGAAACCGGTTATCAGGACTGCTGGACCCGTTCCACCGAATGTATCAGGGAACTTGTCCCCGTCGCCGAAGAGATGCAGGTGGATATATGTCTGGAGAATGTATGGAATAATTTCATTCTCAGTCCTATGGAGGCCAAGATGTATCTGGAGCAGTTCGAAAGCGAACGTGTGGGATGGTATTTTGACTGCGGGAATATCCTGAATTACGGATGGCCCGAGCATTGGATTCCGATTCTCGGCAGCCATATCAAGCGTGTGCATATAAAGGAGTTCGACAAGACTCTGGCTGACAGCCAAGGCCGCTGGAACGGTTTCTCCGCTGAACTTGGCGAAGGAGAGGTGAACTGGCCGGCCGTTATGGAACAGCTCAGGAAATACTATTCAGGAGGATGGCTGACCACCGAACAGGGCTCTCCTTCGAATGAAGCCGAATTGAGGGATTTGGCCGCGAGGTTGGACAGAATTATGGGCTCATAGCCTTTCGGGGAGATTCACCTTCATTCGGGAAAGTTTCTGACAGAAAGTCCGGGGCTGGTATAAAGCCAAACGGGGAAGTGGGACCTAGCAGACTCGAACTGCTGACCTCTTGCGTGTGAAGCAAGCGCTCTAAACCGGCTGAGCTAAGGTCCCGTTGAAATCGGGTGCAAATATAAACACTTTGTCGCTAAAGCAACGCAATTAATGAAAAAACATCTCATTTTCACAGCACTTATTGTCCTTTCAGCCTGCACCGATACGGAGCAGAAAGGGTTTGAGACCACATTATGGTATGATACTCCGGCACACGCCTGGACAGAAGCTCTTCCTGTCGGGAACTCCCATCTGGGGGGTATGGTCTATGGTGGAACCGTCAACGAAGAAATCCAACTTAACGAAGAGACATTCTGGGCCGGCGGTCCCGGAGAGATCAACAGTGACAAGGCCCTGGCAGCGCTTCCAAAAGCACGCAAATTGATTTTGGACGGCAGGGTAGGGGATGTACTTGACTATATAACTGAAAATTTCTTCTCCCCTTCCCACGGAATGAGGTACCTCACCCTCGGCAGCCTGCACATCGATATTGCCGCAGGCGAAAACAGCGGGACCATCGACTACAGGAGGGAGCTGGATTTGGAAAATGCCGTTCAGAAGACATCATACGCGATGGGAGCCAATAAGATCGAGAGAACGGCGGTCGCTTCATTGGCAGACAATGTGATAGCCGTCAGGATGATCAGTACTGAACCTGTTGAGTTCTCCTTAAGCCACACCTCTCCCTTGCCCGCCGTCTCATCAGTGGAAGACGGTGCACTGGTGTTCAGGTGTGACGGCGTGGAGCAGGAAGGTGTTCCCGCAGCGCTGCAGGCATATTGCAGAGTGGAAGTGAACACTGACGGAGAAGTTTCCTCGGAGAAGGAAGGTGTTCTGACCGTCAGGGGAGCAAAAGAGTCCATACTATATTTCAGCGCGGCCACAAACTACGTCGACTGGCACGATGTCAGCGGTGACCCGGAAGGGACTGTAAAGGAGAACATCGCATCAGCCAAGGGCAAGAACTGGTGTGAACTTATTTCGGACCACTGCGAAAAATACCACCCTCTGTTCGACAGGGTGAAGCTGGTTCTTCCGGAAGGTCCGGGAGCAGCAAATGACACGGAAAAGCGTCTTCACGATTTCAAGAACGGAGACGACACGTCACTGGCGGTCCTTCTTTTCAATTTCGGACGATATCTTCTGATATGCTCATCCCAGCCGGGCGGACAGCCTGCCACCCTTCAGGGTATCTGGAACGGCGAAGAAAATGCACCCTGGGACAGCAAATACACCATCAACATCAACACCGAGATGAACTATTGGCCCTCTGAACTTACCAATCTGAGCGAAATGGGCGAGCCTCTGTTCAAAATGATTGAGGAGATGTCACATCAGGGAGCTGTCACCGCGAAGAAGATGTACGGTGCCGAAGGTTGGGTGGCTCACCACAATACCGATATCTGGAGGGTCACCAACCCTATTGACTTCGCATTCTCGGGAATGTGGCCGAACGGCGCCGGATGGCTGACTCAGCATATCTGGCAGCATTACCTCTTCACGGGGGATCTTGATTTCCTGCGGCAATATTATCCTGTTCTCAAAGGAGCCGGTGACTTCTATCTGACCTCAATGGTCATGTTTCCGAAGTATGGATACCTGGTAACCGCTCCTTCAGTTTCCCCGGAAAACTCCCATCACGAGTCAGGCAGTTCCATCACCGCCGGATGCACGATGGATAATCAGATAGCATTCGATGCGCTTTCCAATATTCTCAAGGCCTCCGCTGCACTCGGAATAGACCTTCC